>JBBIOF010000143.1:0-6392 GCA_037443505.1 Candidatus Rokuibacteriota bacterium | reverse complement strand
AAGTGCTCGTTCTGCGGCAAGAGCCAGAACGACGTCCGCAAGCTCATCGCAGGGCCCACCGTGTACATCTGCGACGAGTGCATCGAGCTCTGCAACGACATCATCGCGGAGGAGTGGGAGGAGGAGAAGTCCCGGGAGATCCGCAGCCTCCCCAAGCCCGCGGAGATCAAGGCGGTCCTGGACCAGTACGTGGTGGGCCAGGAGCGGGCCAAGAAGATCCTGGCGGTGGCCGTCCACAACCACTACAAGCGGATCGAGTCGGGCGGCGACGCCGGCGACGTGGAGCTGCAGAAGTCCAACATCCTCCTGATCGGCCCCACCGGCTCCGGCAAGACGCTGCTGGCCCAGACGCTGGCCAAGATGCTCCGGGTCCCGTTCACCATCGCCGACGCCACCACGCTCACCGAGGCCGGCTACGTGGGCGAGGACGTCGAGAACATCATCCTGCGCCTCCTCCAGGCCGCCGACTACGACGTGGAGCGGGCGGAGCGCGGGATCGTGTACATCGACGAGATCGACAAGATCGCGCGGAAGTCCGAGAACCCCTCCATCACCCGTGACGTCTCCGGCGAGGGCGTCCAGCAGGCGCTGCTGAAGATCCTGGAGGGCACGGTGGCCAACGTGCCGCCCCAGGGCGGGCGCAAGCACCCGCACCAGGAGTTCATCCAGGTGGACACGTCGAACGTGCTGTTCATCTGCGGCGGCGCCTTCGTGGGGCTGGACAAGATCATCGAGCAGCGCGTGGGGCGGTCCGGCATGGGGTTCGGCGCGGAGATCAAGAGCCGGGAGGACCGCCGGGTGGGCGACCTGCTGGCCGTGATCCAGCCGGAGGACCTGCTCAAGTACGGGCTGATCCCGGAGTTCGTGGGCCGGCTCCCGGTCATCGCGACCCTGCACGACCTGGACGAGCCCGCGCTGGTGCGCATCCTCCGGGAGCCCAAGAACGCCATCATCCGGCAGTACCAGAAGTACTTTGAGCTGGAGAAGGTCCGCCTGAAGTTCACCGACGACGCGGTGGCGGCCATCGCGCGCGAGGCGCTCAAGCGGGGCACCGGCGCGCGCGGCCTGCGCGCCATCCTGGAGGAGGTCATGCTCGAGATCATGTACGAGCTGCCCTCCATCCAGGGCCTCAAGGAGTGCATCGTCACCCGCGAGGTGATCCTCAACCGCGAGCCGCCGGTGCTGGTGTCGGAAGCCAGGGAGCAGTCGGCGTAGCCTGAACCCGGCGCCCGGCACGCTCTACGTCGTCGCCACCCCGATCGGCAACCTGGAGGACATCACCCTGCGCGCGCTGCGCGTCCTCCGCGAGGTGGACCTGGTGGCGTGCGAGGACACCCGCCGGACCCGCGCCCTGCTGGCCCGCTACGACATCCACACGCCGACCACCAGCTACTTCGAGCACAACAAGCTGACCCGGGGGCCGCAGATCCTCCGCCTGCTGGGCGAGGGACGGTCGGTGGCCCTGGTGACCGACGCCGGGACCCCGGGCATCTCCGACCCCGGCTTCCTCCTGGTGCGCGAGGCGCGGGCGGCCGGGGTGCCGGTGGTGCCCGTCCCGGGGCCGGCCGCCGTGGTGGCCGCGCTGTCGGCGGCCGGCGTCCCGGCCGACCGCTTCGTGTTCGACGGCTTCCTGCCCGTCAAGCCCGGCCGGCGCCTCAACCGGCTGCGGGCGCTGCGGGACCTGGAGACGACGATCGTCCTCTACGAGTCTCCCCACCGGATCCTGGCCACGCTCGAGGCCATCCGCGAGGTGTTCGGCGACGGCGAGGTCGTGGTCGCGCGCGAGCTGACGAAGCAGTTCGAGGAGATCGTGAGCGGCCCGCCCTCGGCCCACCTGGCGCGGCTCGCGGCGGGGCCGGTGCGGGGCGAGTTCACCCTGGTCGT
The DNA here is from genome assembly GCA_037443505.1 of Candidatus Rokuibacteriota bacterium. Classification (GTDB taxonomy): domain Bacteria; phylum Methylomirabilota; class Methylomirabilia; order Rokubacteriales; family CSP1-6; genus JBBIOF01. The sequence continues at coordinate 4,508 of JBBIOF010000143.1, read as the reverse complement.
CCCGCGCGCGCGGGCCCGGTAGCCGCCGCCCCGCCCCCCGGCTGGTATACTTTCCGGGTCTATGGGCATCGCGAAGGCGCTGACCATCGCCGGGTCGGACTCCGGCGGCGGCGCGGGCATCCAGGCGGACCTCAAGACCTTCTCGGCCTTCCGGGTGTTCGGCATGTCGGTCGTCACGGCCGTCACCGCTCAGAACTCGCTGGGCGTGCAGGGCGTGTTCGACCTGCCGCCGGAGTTCGTGGCCCGGCAGATCGACTCGGTGCTCTCGGACTTCGGCGCCGACGCCGTCAAGATCGGCATGCTCTCCACGGCGCCCATCGCGGAGGCGGTGGCGGACGGCCTGCGCCGCTGGCGGCCGCCGCGGGTGGTCCTGGACCCGGTGATGGTCGCCAAGTCGGGCGACCCGCTCCTCCACCCCGACGCCCGCCAGGCGCTGGTCCGGGCCGTGCTGCCGCTGGCCGACGTGGTGACGCCGAACCTCCCGGAGGCGGCCGCCCTGGCCGGGATCCCGGTGACCACCGAGGCGGACATGGAGGAGGCGGCCCGCCGCATCCTCGCCCTGGGCCCCCGCCACGTCCTGGTCAAGGGCGGGCACCTCAAGGAGTCGGCCACCGACATCCTGTGGGACGGCCGGGCGTTCACGCGCTTCACGGCCGCCCGCGTGGACTCGCCGAACGCGCACGGCACCGGGTGCACGTTCTCGTCGGCCATCGCGGCCGGCCTGGCGCTGGGGCGGCCGCTGCCCGAGGCCATCCGCGAGGCGAAGGCGTACGTCACGGCGGCGATCCGGGAGGGCTTCCAGCCCGGCCGCGGCGTGGGCACCCTGCGGCACTTCGTGGAGCGCTGGTAGCGGGGATGGGCCGGGACGAGATGCAGAAGATGTCCTTCATGGAGCACCTGGGCGAGCTGCGCACGCGCATCGTGCGCAGCCTCGTCGCCGTCCTGGTCGGCCTGGTGGTGTCCTTCCCCCTGAGCCAGCGCATCGTGGACTACCTGGCCCGTCCCATCCAGGCCACCGGGAACTCCCTGGTCTTCCTGGCGGTCACGGAGGCGTTCTGGGTGCAGATGAAGGTGGCCATGATCGCCGGCGTGTTCCTGGCCTCCCCGGCCATCCTCTGGCAGGTCTGGCGGTTCGTCTCGCCGGGCCTCTACGCCCACGAGAAGCGGTACGCGGCGCCCTTCGTCGTCTTCGGCTCGCTGCTCTTCCTGGGCGGCGGGGCCTTCTCCCTGAAGGTGGTGACGCCGTACGCCGTGACGTTCCTCCTGTCGTACAGCCGCCCGGGGTTGCAGCCGATGATCTCCATCGGCAGCTACATCGACTTCCTCCTGAAGTTCACGCTCGCCTTCGGCATCGTCTTCGAGCTCCCGCTGGCCATCACGCTGGCGGCCCGCATGGGCCTGGTGACGCCCAGGGTGCTGGCCCGGCACCGGAAGTACGCCGTGCTGGGGGCGTTCGTCGCCGCGGCCATCCTCACGCCCACGCCGGACGCCTTCAACCAGGCGTTGATGGCCGGCCCCCTCATCGTGCTCTACGAGGTGGGGATCATCTGCGCGCGCATCTTCGCCCGCCGGCCCGGGCCGTCCCCCGTGCCCTCCGACGCGGCCGCGGCGCCGTAGGGCCATGAAGGGCGCCGAGCTGCTCGTCCGCTGCCTGGAGCACGAGGGCGTCGGCGTGGTGTTCGGCGTCCCGGGTGAGGAGACGCTGGCGCTGGTCGACGCGCTCCAGGACTCCACCGTCCGGCTGGTCACCTGCCGGCACGAGCAGGGCGCCGCCTTCATGGCCGACGTGTGGGGCCGGCTCACCGGGCGGGCCGGCGTGTGCCTGGGCACGCTGGGGCCGGGCGCGACCAACCTGGCCACCGGCGTGGCCGACGCCAACCTGGACCGGGCGCCGGTGGTGGCCATCACCGGCCAGGCGGGGCGCGACCGGATCCACAAGGAGTCCCACCAGTACGTGGACGTGGTGGACATGTTCCGCCCGCTCACCAAGTGGAACGCGCGCCTGGCCGTCGCCTCCGTGATCCCGGAGGCGGTGCGCAAGGCATTCAAGGTGGCCGAGACCGAGAAGCCCGGGGCCTGCCACCTGGAGCTGCCCGAGGACGTGGCCGACGAGGAGGTGCGTGCCGGCGCGGCGCCGCTGGCGACCGACCGGCCACGGCGGCCCTCGCCCGACCGCGCCGCGCTCCGCCGGGCCGCCGAGCTGATCGACGGCGCCCGCAACCCCCTGATCTTCGCCGGCAACGGCGTCATCCGCGGCCAGGCGTCGGCCGCCCTCCGCCGGCTCGCGAGCCGCACGGGCATCCCCGTGGCCAACACGTTCATGGCCAAGGGGTGCCTGCCCTGGGACCACGAGCTGGCGCTGGGGACCATCGGGCTGCAGATGCGCGACGCCGTGTCCTGCGGGTTCGACCGTGCCGACCTGGTGATGGCCGCCGGCTACGACCCGGTGGAGTACGCGCCGGGGCTGTGGAACGCCGAGCACGAGAAGACCATCGTGCACGTGGACTTCACGCCGGCCGAGGTGGACGAGGACTACCAGCCCGCCGTGGAGGTGGTGGCCGACATCCGCGAGGCCCTGGACCTCCTGGCGGACCTGGTCACCGTCCACCGCGATCCCACCCGCAGCCGGGCCCTGCACGACTGGATCCTGGAGGAGCTGCACGCCGGCGCCACCGACAACGGCTTCCCGCTGAAGCCCCAGCGGGTGCTGCACGACCTCCGGCGCGTGCTCGGGCCCCGCGACGTGGTGATCTCCGACGTGGGCGCCCACAAGCTCTGGGTGGCGCGCCTGTTCCAGGCGGTGGAGCCCAACACGGTCATCATCTCCAACGGCTTCGCGTCCATGGGCATCGGCCTGCCGGGCGCGGTGGCGGCCAGGCTCGTCGAGCCCGAGCGGCGCGTGGTGGCGGTGGTGGGCGACGGCGGCTTCCTCATGAACGTCCAGGAGCTGGAGACGGCCGTGCGGCTCGGGCTCGACCTCGTGGTCCTGATCTTCCGGGACGACGCCTACGGCGTGATCCGCTGGAAGCAGCTCACCCGGTACGGCCGCGAGTCCGGGGTCACCTTCGGCAACCCCGACTTCCCCGCGCTGGCCCGGGCCTTCGGCTGCCGGGGCGCGCGCGTGGAGGCGGCCGACGAGCTGGTGCCCGTGCTGGAGGCGGCGTTCGCCGGGCCGGGGCCGTGCCTGGTCGAGGTGCCCGTGGACTACCGCGAGAACTTCACGCTGACGGAGCGGCTCGGCCAGCTCGTCTGCCCCCTGTGACCGCCATGGACTTCACGACGCTGAACCTGCCCGAGCCCGTCCTCGCGGGCATCCGCGACGCGGGCTTCGTCACCGCCACGCCCATCCAGGAGGCGACGCTGCCGCTGGCGCTCAAGGGCAAGGACGTGGCCGGCCAGTCCCAGACGGGGACGGGCAAGACCGCCGCCTTCCTGATCGCGCTGTTCACCCGGCTGCTCCGGGAGCCGGGGCGGCCGGCCCCCACCGGCGCGGCCGCGCCCCGCGCGCTGGTCATCGCGCCGACCCGGGAGCTGGTCGTCCAGATCGAGTCCGACGCGCGCCTGCTGGGCCGGCACACCCCCTTCCGCATCCTGGCCGTCTACGGAGGGATCGACTACGCGAGGCAGCGCGACGCGCTGCGGGAGGGCTGCGATCTCCTCATCGGCACCCCCGGCCGCCTGATCGACTACCTGAAGCAGCACGTCTGGTCGCCCAGGCGCGTGGAGGTCCTCGTGGTCGACGAGGCCGACCGGATGTTCGACATGGGGTTCATCTCCGACCTCCGGTTCATCCTCCGCCGGCTGCCGCCGCCCGAGCAGCGCCAGTCGTTCCTCTTCTCGGCGACGCTCTCCTTCCGCGTGCTGGAGCTGACGTGGGAGTTCATGAATAACCCCGCGCAGATCTCCATCACGCCGCAGCAGAAGACGGCCGAGCGCGTCGAGCAGAGCCTCTACCACGTGGGCCGCGAGGAGAAGTTCCCCCTCCTCCTGGGGCTCCTGCGGCGCGAGGGGGGCGAGCGCATCCTGATCTTCTCCAACACGCGGGAGGAGGCCCGCCGGCTCGAGGACCGCCTCACCCGCAACGGCTGGGAGGCCCGGGCGCTCACCGGGGACGTGGACCAGAAGAAGCGGCTGCGCATCCTGGGCGACTTCAAGGACGGCAAGCTCCCGGTGCTGGTGGCCACCGACGTGGCCTCCCGGGGGCTCCACATCGAGGGCGTCACCCACGTCATCAACTGGGACCTCCCCGAGGATGCCGAGGACTACGTCCACCGGATCGGGCGCACGGCGCGCGCCGGCGCCGGCGGCAAGGCCATCAGCCTGGTGGACGAGGTGAGCGCCCTCCGCATCGAGCCCATCGAGACGTTCATCGGCCAGAAGATCCCGGTGGAGTGGGCGGAGGACGACCTGTTCGTCGCGGAGATCCCGCCGACCCCCGAGGAGCGGCGCCGCTTCGCCGAGGAGCGGCGGGCGCGGCAGGATGTGCTCATCAACCTGATCCTCTTCAC
>JBBIOF010000142.1:0-6394 GCA_037443505.1 Candidatus Rokuibacteriota bacterium | reverse complement strand
TCGCCGCGAAGCGCCCGCCGGCGGGCGGCGCCGGGTCGCTCGCGGCGCCCGGCGGCCGGAAGCGGAGGGCCGCGTTGGGCACCTTGAGCACGTTGCGGCGCTCGGCGACCACCAGCTTCACGTTCGCCGTCATGCCGGGCAGGAGCCGGCCGTGGGGATTGTCCACGGCCACCACGACGGTATACGTGACGACGTTCTGCACCACCTGGGGGGCCTTCCGGATCTGGACCACCCGCCCCGTGAACGTCTCGCCCGGGAAGGCGTCCACGGTGAAGACCGCGGGGCCGTCCACCCGGATGCGGCCGATGTCGGCCTCGTCCACGCTGGTGTCCACCTGCATCCGGGTGAGGTCCTGCGCGATGGTGAACAGCGTGGGCGCCTGCAGGCTCGCCGCCACGGTCTGCCCCACGTCCACGGCACGCGAGACCACCACGCCGTCCACCGGCGCCCGGATGGTGGTGTGGTCCAGGTCCACCTGCGCCTGCCGGAGCGCGGCCTCCTTCTGCCGGACCTGGGCCCGCGCGGACGTGAGCTGGGCCTCGGCCACGCGGAGCTGGGCCTGGGCCGAGCCGATGGCCGCCGCCGCCGCCTGCTCCTTGGCGCGTGCCGCGTCCAGCTGGGCCACGGCGGAGTCGTAGGCCGCCTGGGCGCTGTCGCGCTCGCTCCGGGCGATCAGCTCCCGCCGGAACAGCTCCGTCTTGCGGTCCAGGTCCCGCCGCGCGTCGGCCACCGCCACCTGGGCGCGCGCCGTCTGGGCCCGGGCCTCGGCGTGCGCCGCCCGGGCGTTCTCCACGTCCGCCCGCGCCCGCTCCACCTGGGCCTGCTGGTTCAGGACGGTGGCCCGGGCCGCCTCGACCTCGGCCCGGGCCTGGTTGACCTTGGCCTGGAAGCTCTCCGGGTCGATCCGGGCGATGACCTGGCCCCGACGGACCACGGAGTTGAAATCGGCGAGCAGCTCCTTGATCTGGCCGGACACCTGGCTGCCCACCTGGACAGTGACGACGGCGTTGAGGCTGCCGGTGGCGGACACGGCGGCGGTGAGGGGCCCCCGCTCGACCCGGGCGAGCCGGTACTGCGGCGCGCTGCCCCGGCTCTGGACGTAGAAGTAGCCCCAGACCGCCCCGGCCACCGCCAGGACGAGAAGGACGGAGGAGAGGACGCGCCTCATCGCTGCCTGGACGTCGCCCGCCGTGTAACTGTTTACCGGCTCTAGCTTACCGGCGCCCGCGCGCGCGATCCAGGCGATAGAGCGCGATCTTGTAGTCGGCGAGCGCCTGGGCCTCGGTGTTCTGGGCCACCGTCAGGGCGAGCTGGGCGTCCGTCAGCTCCAGGATCGTGCCCACCCCGGCGTCGAACCGGCCCTGGGCCAGCCGGAAGTTCTCCTGGGCCGAGACCACGGCGGCCTGGGCCGCCTGGATGCGCTCCTCCGCCTCCAGGACGGTCAGGTACGCCTGCTCCACCTCCCGGAGGATGTCGAGCTCGAGCGCCCGGACCCTGGCCCGCGCCGCGTCCACGTTGGCCCGCGCCTCCCGGAGCCGCGCGATGCGGTTGCCGCCGTCGTAGATGGACCAGGTCAGGGAGAGGTTGAGCTCCCAGATCTCGTTCATGTCCGCCCGGGTGGCGCCGTAGAACCCCCCGGCGGTGATGTCGGGGAAGAAGTTGCGAAATGCCTGGCGCTCGCCGGCCTCCGCCGCGTCGACCTGCAGGCGCGCCTGACGGTGCTCCGGACGCTCGCGCAGGGCTTCGGCCCGGAGCTGGGTGCGGTCGAGCTGGACCGGCTGGTAGGCAAGGTTGTCCTGGATGCGGGTGGGCGTGTCCACGTCGATGCCCATGGCCGTGTTCAGCGCCACCCGGGCGAGCTGCTCGGCGTTGCGCGCGCGGATCACGTCCACGCGGGCGTTGGCCACGTCCACCTCCGCCCGGGCGACGTCGGACCGGGGCCGGGTGCCGACCTCGAAGAAGCCCTGGGCCGACCGGAGGTTGAGCTGGGCCCGCTCCAGCGCCTGCTCGTTGACCCGGATCAGGCGCTGGGCGAAGAGCATGTTGGTGTAGGCCTCCTTGACGGCCAGGACGATGAGCTGGCGCTGGAGCTCCACGTCCTCCGAGGCGACCTCGGCGAGCTTGCGGGCGGCGTCCGTCGCCGCCAGCGTCTTGCCGAAGTCGAAGAGGAGCTGGGAGAGGGAGATGCGGGCCACGGTGGAGTCGCTCCAGCTCGTCACCGTCCGCGGCGGCGACGCGCCCGCGACGCCCCGGCTGACGGACACGTTCTGGGCTCGCGCCGCGGTCCAGGAGCCCGTGACCTGGGGCAGGAGGGGGGACAGCGCCTGGTCCACCCGGTAGCGGGCGGCCGCGTAGTCGCTGAGCCGGGCCTGGATCTGGGGCTGGGTCTCGAGCGCGATGGCCACCGCCTCGTCGAGTGTGAGGACGCGTCCGGCCACCGGCGGCACCGGGACCGCTCCCGTGGTGGTCTCCGCCGACGCGATGCCCTGGGCGGCCAGCGCCAGCGCGGCGACCACCACGGCGAACGCGAGTCTCATCGAAGGCTCCTGTGCGCGATCTCGGCCCGAGGATACCATGTCGTCAGGACCGGCCCGGTGTTCGCGGGTGGTCGTCCCGGTGGACGGGCGGTGGATGAATGGTGGATGGCTGGTGGACAGCTTTTTTCTTGACGCCCGCTAGATCCTGCGTGGTAGAGTCGCCGCACCACAAGATATAGTTGGTTCAGGCGCGACGCGACAGGGTCCCCCGCTCCGCCCCCGGGTGGGGCAGGTGTCCCTCGGCGCTGGAAAGGAGAGGTCAGGATGCTGCCCGAAACCCGCCCGCCGAAGGTCGGCACGTGGACGGAGCCGGCGCTGCGCGTGCTCAGGGAGCGCTACCTCACCCGCCGGGACGGGGAAGTGGTGGAGACCCCCGAGGAGATGTGCTGGCGCGTGGCCCTGGCCATCGCGGCGGGCGAGGCGAGGTACGGGCGGAGCCCGGCCGCGGTGCGGGAGGTGGCCACGGCCTTCTACGAGATGATGGTGGACGGCTACTTCCTGCCCAACTCGCCCACGCTGATGAACGCGGGGAAGGGCAACGGGCTGCAGTACTCCGCCTGCTACGTGCTCCCGGTCGGGGATTCCATGGAGGAGATCTTCGACTCGGTGAAGGCCGCCGCGATCATCCACAAGTCGGGTGGCGGGACCGGGTTCGCCTTCTCGCGCCTCCGTCCCAAGGACGACATCGTGGAGTCCACGGGCGGACGCGCGTCGGGGCCGGTGTCCTTCCTCCGCGTGTTCAACCACGCGACGGAGGCCGTGAAGCAGGGGGGCACCCGTCGCGGCGCCAACATGGGGATCCTGAAGGTCGACCATCCGGACATCCTCGAGTTCATCGAGTGCAAGCTGGACGGCGGGATCACCAACTTCAACATCTCCGTGGCGGTCACCGACGCCTTCATGGAGGCGCTGGAGAAGGGCGGGGAGTACGACCTGATCAACCCGCGCACCGGCCGCGTGACGGGGCGGCTGTCCGCCCGCGAGGTGTTCCGGCGCATCGTGGCGGCGGCCTGGCGGACGGGCGACCCGGGCATGGTGTTCATCGACCGGATCAACGCGAGCCCGGCCAATCCCACGCCGGAGCTGGGGCAGATCGAGGCGACGAACCCCTGCGGCGAGCAGCCCCTCCTGCCGAACGAAGCGTGCTTCGCCCCGGAGACCAGGATCACCACGGACCGCGGCCTGGAGACCGTGCGGGAGCTGTGGGAGCGCCAGCAGCGCGGGGAGCCCGTGCTGGTGGCGACGAATCTCAACGGCGAGGGCATGCAGATCGTCTTCCGTCCGGCCGCGGTCGTGAAGGTGGGCGTCAAGCCCACCGTTCGCGTGACGCTGGCCAACGGGCAGCAGCTCCGGGTGACGCCGGACCACCGGATCTTCACCGAGAAGGGCTGGCGGGAGGCGGGAACGCTCACGCGCGAGGACCGCGTGCTGGTCCAGACCGGCACGGCCGGGCCGCTGGCCGTGACGAGCACCGATGGAGATCTCCAGCGCATGTTCGGCGGGTTCACCGGGGAGGGGTGGTTCACGGACTCCCTGGGCCTGACGTTCGGGCCCGACGACGACGTGGCCTTCGACGACGTGGCCTTCGAGCGCCTGGTTCCCGCGTGGCGCCGGTTCACGGAAGACGCCGCGAGGCCCGAGACGCAGGCGACGATGGTGCGGTCCATCGCGACCGAGCGCGCCGCCGCCGTGGAGGCGTTCAGGGCGTACGCCTTCGCTCCCGCGGCCGGCCCGGAGACGCGGGTCCCGAAGTGGGTGTTCACGGCGCCCAGGGAGGAGCAGGTCCGCTATCTCCAGGGGCTCTTCTGCGCGGACCGCTCGACGACGCCCCGGGAGCCCCGGGTGACGCTCGCGTCCGCGTCCGTGGAGCTGCTCCGGGACGTGCAGCTGCTGCTCCTGAACCTGGGCGTGCGGAGCACCATCACGCGCCGCCCGCACCGGCCCACCTGTCGGTCGTGGGGACGGCTCGAGGTGAGCGGGGCCAGCCACGACCGCTTCCTGGATCTCGTCGGGTTCCCGCTCTCGCCCCGCAGGCAGGCCCGGTGCGGGCGCTCCGCCTCGCCGCGGACGAAGCGCGACCGGCTGGCGATCGCGGTGGCCTCGGTGGTCCCCGACGAGGAGGTCGAGGTCTACGACGTCTCCGAGCCGGTGACGCACTCCCTCATCGCCGAGGGGATGATCGTCCACAACTGCAACCTGGGCTCGCTGAACGTGGCCAAGTTCGCCCGGCGCAACGGCGGCGGCGAGATGACCGTGGACTGGGAGGAGATGGAGCGGGTGGTCCGGCTGGCCGTCCGGTTCCTGGACGACGTCATCGAGATGAACCCGTACCCGCTGCCCGAGATCGACGCCACCGTGAAGGCCAACCGGCGCATCGGCCTCGGCATCATGGGCTGGGCCGACCTCCTGTTCCTCCTGGGGATCCCCTACGACAGCACGGAGGCCACCGACCTCGCCGAGCGCCTGATGGCCTTCGTCAAGGAGAAGTCCCACGACCAGTCGGCGAAGCTGGCCGAGGAGCGGGGGCCGTTCCCCAACTGGTCGCGGTCCATCTACCGCCACGGGCGGCCGATGCGGAACTCCACGGTCACCACCATCGCGCCCACGGGCACCATCTCCATGATCGCCGGCTGCTCGTCGGGCATCGAGCCCATCTTCGCGCTGGCCTTCGAGCACCGGGTGAAGCAGCCCGACGGCGAGCGCGTGCTGACGTTCATGAACGAGACGTTCGAGCGGATCGCCCGGGAGCAGGGCTGGTACTCGGACGCCCTCAAGGCCGAGATCGCCCGCCGGGGCTCGCTCCACGACATCCCCGGGGTCCCGGAGCACGCGCGCCGGGTGTTCAAGACGTCCCACGAGATCGGCTTCGAGTGGCACGTGCGGCACCAGGCGGCCTTCCAGCGCTACACGGACAACGGCGTGAGCAAGACCATCAACCTGCCCAACCACGCCACGGAGGACGACGTGGCCAGCGCCTACCGCCTGGCGTGGGAGCTCGGCTGCCTGGGCATCACGGTCTTCCGGGACGGGTGCAAGGGCGAGCAGGTGCTCAACGTCGGCGTGGGCGCGAAGAAGGAGAAGGGGGCGGCGGTGCCGGCCCCGGCGGTGATCAAGCCGCGGCCCCGGAGCCTGAACGGCACCACGTACCGCACGGAAACCCCCATCGGGACGGCCTACATCACCATCAACGAGACGGAGGAGAAGGAGGCCTTCGAGGTCTTCGTCCAGGTGGGCAAGGGGGGCTCCGACACCATGGCCGTGGCCGAGGCGCTGGGCCGGCTGATTTCCCTCATCCTGAGGCTGCCTTCGCCGCTGTCGGCTCAGAGGAGACTCGAGGAGGTGATCAGCCAGCTCAGCCGGATCGGCGGCGGCCAGCCCACAGGCTTCGGCTCGGCGAAGATCCTCTCCCTGCCGGACGCCATCGCGCGCACCCTGGCGGAGCACCTGGGCCAGATCAAGCCCGCGTCCGGCGGGGTGGCGCTGGTCGGGGGCAACGGCCGGAAGACCATCGGCGACCTCTGCAAGGAGTGTGGCCAGGCCACCTTCATCTACGAGGAGGGGTGCAAGAAGTGCCTCTCCTGCGGCTTCAACGAGTGCTGAGGTCATGGCCTTCTCGGGCGAGAACCGCGACGATGTGGCGCGCTGGCTGAGGAACTTCCTCACCTCGCACGCCAAGCGGGCCGATCCGCGGGTCGAGGTGGTCCTGGAGGCCGGTGAGGCGGGGGGCTCGTACGTGGCGCGCCTGCGCCTGGGGCGTGCGCTGTCCGACCCACTCGAGTTCGGCCACGAGGAGGTGGCCGCCGGCCGCGGCAGCCTGGCCTGGTGCCGCGCGGCGGCCGACCGGGTCCGGGCGCTCG
>JBBIOF010000141.1:0-6407 GCA_037443505.1 Candidatus Rokuibacteriota bacterium | reverse complement strand
CGGGCATGCGCGTGGTCGGGCTGGCCACCGCCCACTGCGAAGAGGAGCTGCTGGCGGCGGGCGCCGGCCGGGTCATCGCCGACTTCGAGGGGTGCCCGTGGCCGCCCTGAGCCCGGCGCCCCCGCCGCGGCCGAGCTGAGGGTGGACGGCGCCCGGGGGCGCGTGATAACGTCACCGCCACTCTCGGTCGAGGGAGGGACCCCCATGAGGCCACTCCGGGTCGTGCTGGCGCTCGTCCTCGTGACCGCCGTGGTGCTGACCGCCGCCCCGCCGCCCCGGGCCGGCGCCCAGGGCCAGACCATCAAGATCGGGCTGCTCTACGACCACAGCGGCCCCTTCTCGGCCGGCGGGTCGCTCAACTCCTGGCGCGGCGCCAAGATGATCATCGACTACGTCAACGAGCGCGGCGGCGTGCTGGGCAAGTACAGGATCGTCCGCGTGGACGGGGACGCGCAGTCGAAGACGGAAGCCGCCATCAACGAGGCCGAGCGGCTGCTGAACGTCGAGAAGGTGGACATCCTGGCCGGCATCTACTCCAGCGCCCACGCGGTGCCCCTCGCCGAGAAGGTGGACCGTCAGAAGAAGTTCATGTGGATCACCACGGCCATCTCCGACGCCGTGTTCAAGGACCGGAACCTGCAGTACGTCTTCCGGCCCACCACCAACGCGGGGCTCTTCGGCGAGGCCTCGGTGCAGTACATCGCGACCCACGCGCAGGAGCGGCTCCGCAAGGCCCCGAAGGACGTGCGGGTGGCCATCATCTACGAGGACGGCCCCTACGGCGCCGGCGTGGCGGCCTCCAACGAGGCGGAGGCCAGGAAGCAGGGCATGCCCATCGTGCTCAGGGAGGGCTACTCGGCCCAGGCGCCCGACCTGAGCTCGCTGGTCACCCGGCTCCGGGCCGCGCGCCCCGACGTCATCTTCCACACCGGCTACAATCCCGACATCGCCCTCTTCCTCCGCCAGTCCAAGGAGCAGGGCCTCCGGGTCCGCGCCTACATCGGCCACGGCGCCGGGCACAGCCAGCTCGGCAAGCTGAAGGAGGCGTTCGGGAACGAGGTGGAGGGCTTCCACACCGTGGACCCGCCCGCCTCCCAGCTCGTGGACGCGAAGAAGCTCCGGCCGGGCCTGGGGGAGCTCACGCAGGAGATGGTGCGGCGCTTCCGGAAGGAGTTCGGCGACGAGCCGATCGCCCCGCACGTGTCCATGGGGTTCAACAACGTCTGGGTGCTGCTCAACGACGTGCTGCCGCGGGCCATCCAGAAGCACGGCGGCTGGAGCCCCGAGGCGCTGGCGCGGGCGGCGCGCGAGACGGACATCCCCGAGGGCGGGACGATGCAGGGCTACGGGGTGAAGTTCCACCCGCCAGGCCACCCCATGGCCGGCCAGAACGCCCGGGCCTTCGTCGCGGTCTACCAGGTGATCGACGGCGAGTTCAAGATCGTCTACCCCAGGAGCGTCGCCGGCGCCAGCCCGGTGCTGCCGCTGCCGGCGTCGTCGCCCTTCGGCGCGCGCTGAGACTCCGGGCGGGGGCCGTCGCGGCCCCCGCCGCACTCCTCCCGCGTGCTCACCGTCTCGGGGCTCACCCGGCGCTTCGGCGGCTTCACCGCGCTCAACGGGGTCTCCTTCGAGGTCAAGGAGGGAGAGATCCTGGGGCTCATCGGCCCCAACGGCTCGGGGAAGACCACCTGCTTCAACTGCATCTCCGGGGCGCTGGCGCCCACCGCGGGCAGCGTCACCTTTCTCGGGCGGGAGATCGCGGGGCTCACGCCGGACGCCATCTGCCACCGGGGGATCGCCCGCACGTTCCAGATCCCGCGGCCGTTCCGGAAGCTGTCCATCCTGGAGAACGTGGCGGTCGCCGCGCACTTCGGCGCCGCGGAGCGCACCAGCGAGGCCGAGGCGCGCCGGCGCGCGCGCGAGATCCTGGCGCTGGTCGGCCTCGCCGCCGATCCCGACGCCTCGCCCGCGCTGCTGGGCGCCGGCGGGCTCAAGAAGCTCGAGCTGGCCCGGGCCCTGGCCACCGGGCCCCGGCTCCTCCTGGCCGACGAGAGCCTGGGCGGCCTGGACGCCGCGGAGATGGCCGGGGCCGCCGAGACCCTGCGGCGCGTGCGGGGCGAGCTGGGGATCACCATCGTGTGGGTGGAGCACATCATGGCCACCCTCATGCGCGTGGTGGACCGCGTGGTGGTGCTGGACCACGGCGAGAAGATCGCCGAGGGCGCCCCGCGCGACGTCGCCGAGGACCCGCGCGTGATCGAGGCGTACCTCGGCGAGAGGATCGTGCTGGCGTGAGGGCGCGGGGGCGGCGGTGACGGCCATGCTGGAGCTCCGCGGCGTCACGGCGGGCTACGGCCAGTTCACGGCGCTCTGGGACGTGAGCCTCCGGGTGGAGGCCGGCGAGGCCGTGGCCGTGGTGGGGCCCAACGGCGCGGGCAAGACCACCCTGCTCCGCGTCGTCTCCGGCCTCATCCCGCCGCGGTCGGGCGACCTGGTGTTCGAGGGGCGGTCGCTGGCGGGCCGCCGCGCTCACGAGGTGGTGGCTCACGGCATCGCCCACGTGCCCGAGGGGCGGCGCCTGTTCCCCCAGCTCACGGTGGCCGACAACCTGCGGATGGGCGCCTTCCTGCCGCCGGCCCGCCGCGCGTTCCAGGAGACGCTGGAGCGCGTCTTCCAACTGTTCCCCGTGCTGGCCGAGCGCCGGCGCCAGCGGGCCGGCAGCCTCTCGGGCGGCGAGCAGCAGATGCTGGCCATCGGGCGGGCCCTCATGTCCCGCCCCCGGCTCATCCTCCTCGACGAGCCCTCCATGGGCCTGGCCCCGGTGATGGTCCTGCGCCTGTTCGACCTGATCCGCCGGGTGCGCGAGGAGGGCTACACGATCCTGGTGGTGGAGCAGAACGTGCGCCAGGTGCTGAAGCTGGTGGACCGGGCGTACCTTCTGGAGGTGGGGCGGATCCGCATGGAGGGCCGCGCCGAGGCGCTCGCCGAGCAGGACTTCGTCCGGAAGGCGTACGTGGGCCTGTGATCGAGCCCATCTTCCTGGCCGAGGCGGCGGTGAACGGGCTCCTGCTGGGCGGCGTGCTGGCCCTGCTGGCCCTGGGGCTCAACCTGATCTTCGGCGTCCTGGACATCGTCTGGGTGGCCTACGTGGACCTGGTCATGCTCTGCATGTACCTGGTCTACTTCCTGGTGATGCTCTACGGCTGGCCCGTGTGGCTGGCCGGCCTGGCGGGCGTCGCCCTCGGCGTGGCGCTGGGCGTGGCGGTGCACCTGCTGATCATCACGCCCATCCTGTCGAGCCCGCCCATCAACCAGTTCCTGGCCACCGGGGGCCTCCTCTTCTTCGTCCAGTCGTTCGCCACGTTCCTCTGGACCACGGACCACCGGTCGGTGCGCCTCGCGCTGCCCATCATCGAGGTCGGGGGGATGTTCCTCTCCTTCGCCCGCCTGGCCGCCTTCACGCTGTCCATCCTGGCCCTGCTGGGCCTCTACCTGTTCCTCACCCGGACGTACATCGGCACCGCCATCCGGGCCGTCTCCCAGGACCGCGAGGCCATGGCGCTGATGGGGGCGAGCCCCCAGCGCGTCTACGTCGTCACGTCGGCCGTGGGCGGGGCCATGGCCGGGCTGGCGGCGGCGCTGCTGAGCATCCAGTACTCGGTGCACCCGCACTTCGGTGCGGCCTTCGGCCCCATCACCTTCATGATCTGCGTCCTGGGCGGCCTGGGAAACATGGTGGGGGCCTTCGTGGCCTCGTTCGTGATGAGCGAGATCATCTCGGTGGGCGGGGTCGTGTGGTCCACGGAGATGGGCTACGTCATCGCCTTCGCGCTCTTCATCGTGATGATGTTCGTGCGCCCCGGCGGCATCCTGGCGCGGCGGGACTGAGCGTGGCGCCGCGCGTGGTCGCCCTCGCCGTCCTGGCCCTGCTCGTGGCCGGCCCCTTCCTCCCCATGGGCGGGCTCCGGCCCTACGTGCTGCACGTGGTGATCCAGATCTACATCTGGGCCTTCATCGGCGGGGCCTGGTCGCTCATGGGCCGGTTCGGGCTCGTCTCGCTGGGCCACGGGGCCTTCCTGGGGCTCGGCGCCTACACGACCACGCTGCTGTGGAACTTCTACGGGCTCACGCCCTGGCTCGGCACGCCCGCCGCCGCCGCCCTCACCGCCCTCCTGGCGCTGGTGGTGGCCTACCCGTGCTCGCGCTTCCGCATCCTCGGCCACTACTTCGCGCTGGTGACGCTGGCCGTGGGCGAGGTGGTGCGCCTGCTCATCGTCGCCGAGCGGGACTGGACGGGCGGCTCGCTGGGCCTCACGCTCAGGCCCGCGGCGTCGGACGCGAGCCTGCTGGCCGCGCAGTACGCGGACAAGCGGGTGTTCTACTACGCCGCGCTCCTCGTGTGGCTGGGCGGCCTCTGGGTGTGGCGGCGGCTCGACCGCTCCATGACCCGCTCGGCCATGGAGGCCATCGGGGAGGACGAGGTGGCGGCCGCCTCCGTCGGCATCCACGTCACCCGCTTCAAGCTGGCCGTCACCGTCCTGTCGGCGGTGCTGACGGCCCTGGGCGGCGTGCTCTACGCGCAGTACATCACCTACGTGAACCCCGAGACGCTCTCGGGCATCGGCGTGTCGCTCCGCATCGTCTTCGCGGTGGTCCTGGGCGGCATGTACTCCCTGCTGGGGCCCACGGTGGGCACCGCGCTGACCGTCTCCCTGTCCGAGTACCTGCGGGTGGTCTTCGGCGTGAAGTTCATCGGGATGGCCGAGACGATCTACGGCCTGCTCCTGATGCTGTTCATCATCTTCCTGCCCTCGGGCATCTACGGCAGCCTCCACGACCTCCTCCGCCGCCGGCGCCCGGCCGGCGCGGGGGCCCGGGCCTGAGGGCCGCGGTGGCGCGCTGGACGACCTGGCCCGACGAGGAGCCCCCGCGCCCGGCCCGGGACCTGGCCGAGCAGGTGGAGCGCGACGGCGGCCACGTGCTCGCCCTGTACCAGGAGCCGGTGGGGGAGCACTGGCAGATCTTCTGCCTGCTGCCGCGCGCGCGGGTGGAGGCGAGTCCCTACCAGCGGGACCTCTCGCCCACCCACGTCAAGCGGCTGACCGAGACGGTGAAGAAGCTGGACCGCTTCGTGGACCCGGTGGTGGCGGTGTCGCCGCGGCCCGGGGTCTACTGGACGCCCAACGGCAACCACCGCCGCGTGGCCCTGGAGAAGCTCAAGGCGGCGTGGATCCCCGCCGTCCTGGTGGTGGAGCCCGAGGTGGGCTACCAGATCCTGCCGCTCAACACCGAGAAGGCCCACAACCTCAGGGAGAAGTCGCTGGAGGTCATCCGCATGTACCGGGGCCTGGCCGAGGAGCACCCCGGCAGCACGGAGAGCGACTGGGCGTTCCAGTTCGAGTCGGCCCACTTCATCACTCTCGGCCTGCTCTACGAGGAGAACAGGCGGTTCGCCGGCGGCGCCTTCGCTCCCATCCTGCGTCGGGTGGACCGGTTCCTCTCCGTCACCCTGCGCAAGGGCCTGGAGGAGCGGCGTGAGCGGGCGGCCCTGGTGCGGAGCGCCGACGAGGCCCTCGGCGCCGTGGCGGCGAAGATCCGGCGGCGCGGCATCAACCACCCCTACGTGAAGACCTACGTGCTGGCGCGCGCCACCCCCCTCACCCGGGCGCGCAAGACCCTGCCCTCCTTCGAGCAGACGTTCCGCAAGCTGCGCGACAACCTGGCCGACTTCGACGTCTCGAAGGTGCGCTACGAGGACATCCAGCGGTCGGCCCTGGTGGCCGCCCCGCCGGGCGAGTGAGCCCGGCCCCCGCCCTCGCGTGCGCCCCCGCGGACGAGATCCAGTGGCGCGGCCCGACCCCATCAGGGCGCGAAGCGGAGCCTGATCTCGTCGAAGTTGCCCGCGCCCCAGCGGATCACCATCGACACCACCCCGAAGGGCTGCAGCCAGTCCGCGAGCTTCGCGCCCACCTCGCCCTCCAGCGTGCGGTCGGTGATCCCGTGCGTGATCTCGAAGTACCCCGCGCTGCCGACCGCCCCGCTCCAGGTGCCCCAGCCGCTGCACCCCCAGTCGCAGAGGACCGTCGGCGACGCCCAGCCGCCCGCCACGAGCGTGGGACCGAGGAGGCAGTCGCCCGCGCAGCCGGGAAGCCGGTAGTCGCCGGGGGTGCCCCGGGCCGCGGCCCACCGGCGCACGGCCGTCATCGCCTCGTACGCGACCTCGGCGGCCCGGCGGATCGCCCAGGGCTGGGTGGCCAGGTCGGGCGGTGGCCAGGATGGGGCCGGCGGGGCGGACGCGACGGCGAAGTCGCGCGCGGCCGGCGTCGGGTCCTCGTTGCCGGCGAGGTCGCGCGCCTTGACCTCGAAGCGGTGGCTGCCGTCGGCCAGCGAGGCCAGGCTCACGCTGG
>JBBIOF010000140.1:0-6424 GCA_037443505.1 Candidatus Rokuibacteriota bacterium | reverse complement strand
CACGCCCTCGCTGGACAGCCGCTCGGCCAGGGCCCGGCCGATGCCGCTGGCGCCTCCGGTGACGACGCCAACGCGTCCCTTGAGCGACTCGACGGCCACACCTCCGGGATCGGTGCCCTAGGCCGACGGCGTGCCCTCGAGCAGGGACCGGAGCACCGTTTCCAGGCGGTCCATGTCGGCGGGTTTGCGGAGGAAGGCGACGAACCCTGCCGCCTCGGCCCTCCGTAGGGTATCCGGGCTCAGGTCTCCGGTCAACGCGACGATGGGCACCGCGCCGGGGCCCAGGGCTTCCGCGAGGCGGCGGGCGAACTCGAAGCCTCCGATCCCGCGCAGGCGGAGATCCAGCAGGACCACGCTGGGGCGCGTCCGGCAGGCCAGCTCGAGGCCCGTCTCCCCCGACTCGGTCATCAGGACCCGGATCTCCGGGAACAGCGTCGTGAGATACTCGCCGATGGCCCGGCGGGTATCGGCGTCATCCTCGACCAGGAGGATCACCGGCATCGATGGGCTCACTCCCTGCGCAGCAAGATGGGTGCCGCCGGCCCTCCACCGCCGCCCCGCGGGTTTCCGCCGCGCGCCGCCCCGGGGTGTGAAACGAACGTCCGAGGCTGGACGGTCGACCCGGTCCGCCCTGGCCTCCCGGGCTCGTGGTAGGATGCGGCGCGCGACGGAGGGGAGATGGGCACGCTCGGCTTCGTGGGTCTCGGTGCGATGGGCAGCCGGCTCGCCCGCCGGCTGATGGACGCGGGCTTCACCGTCGCGGGCTACAACCGCACGCCGGAGAAGGTCCGCGATCTGGTGGCGGCGGGCCTCCGCCTGGAGAAGTCGCCGCGCGCGGTCGCGGAGCTGTCGGAGGCCGTCTTCAGCATGGTGACCGACGACGCGGCCCTCCGCGCGGTGGCCCTGGGCCCCGACGGCATCGTCGCCGGCCTCCGCCCGGGCAGCACGCTGGTGGAGATGAGCACGGTGAGCCCCGCCGTGATCCGCGAGGTCGCCGACGCGGCGGCGGCACGCGGCGCCGCCGTGCTGGACGCGCCCGTGTCGGGCAGCACCATCTCGGTGGAGCAGGGCCAGGCGTCGATCGCCGTGGGCGGTGACGCCGCCACGCTCGAGGGGGTCCGGCCCTACCTGGCCGCCATGGGGCCGGGCGGGATCACCCACGTCGGCCCGCTGGGCGCGGCGAAGGCCATGAAGGTGGCCACCAACCTGGGCCTGGCCGTGCAGATCCTGGCCTTCAGCGAGGCCGTGCTGCTGGCCGAGAAGTCGGGGATCGCCCGCGAGGCGGCCGTGGAAGCCCTCATGAAGTCCGTGGCCGCCTCGCCCATGCTGAAGTACCGGGGGCCCTTCGTCATCGGCAGGATGCCGCGGGAAGCGTGGTTCAGCGTGCCCATGATCCAGAAGGACCTCCAGCTCGCGCTCGACCACGCGCGGGCCGTGGGCGTGCCCCTGCCCACCACCGCCCTCACCCACGAGTGGATGACCATGGCCCGGGGCCTGGGTTTCGAGCGCGACGACTTCGCGGTGGTCTTCGACGTGCTCGCGAACCTGAGCGGGGTGGCCCCGAGCCCGCGGCCCCGGTAGGGCTCCGCGGGCGCCGGCGCGGGAGGGACCGTCGATGCGTGCGGCGTGGTACGAGAGGAACGGCCCGGCGGCCGAGGTGCTCCAGCTCGGCGAGATGGCCGACCCGGAGCCCGGGCCGGGCGAGGTGCGGGTGCGCGTCGTGGTCTCCGGGGTGAACCCGACCGACGTCAAGGCGCGCGCCGGGTCGCGCCCCATGGGGTTCCCCCGCGTCATCCCCCACCAGGACGGCGCGGGCGTCATCGACCGGGTGGGGCCCGGCGTGCCGGCCTCGCGCGTGGGCGAGCGCGTGTGGGTCTACACGGTGCAGTGGCAGCGGCCCTTCGGGACCGCGGCGGAGTACGTCTGCGTGCCGACCCGGCGCGCCATCCCGCTGCCGGCGAACACCACCTTCGCCGAGGGCGCCTGCCTCGGCATCCCCGCGGTGACCGCCCACCGCTGCCTCTTCGCCGACGGCCCGGTCGCGGGCCAGACCGTCCTGGTCACGGGCGGCGCCGGCGCGGTGGGCCACTACGCCGTCCAGCTGGCGAAGTGGGCGGGGGCCACCGTCATCGCCACCGTCAGCTCCGCCGAGAAGGCCCGGGCCGCCGCGTCGGCGGGCGCGGACCACACGGTGAACTACCGGACGGAGGACGTGGCCGCCCGGGTCCTCGAGCTGACGGGCGGCACCGGCGTGGACCGCGTCGTGGACGTGGACTTCGGCGCCAACCTCCCCGCGACGCTCCGCGCGGTCAGGACCGGCGGCGTGATCGCCGCCTACGCGTCCATGGGCGATCCGGAGCCGAAGCTGCCCTTCTACCAGCTCATGGCCAGGAACGTCACGGTGCGGCCGGTCCTGATCTACACGATGCCGGAGTCCGCCCGGGACGCGGCGACGCGCGACATCCTGGCGCTGGTCGAGCGGGGGCGCCTCATCCACCAGATCGGCGCACGCTTCCCGCTGGAGCGGATCGTCGAGGCGCACCTGGCCCAGGAGAGCGGCCAGGTGATGGGCAACATCGTCGTGGAGGTGGCGCGCGAGGGGAGCTGAGACGGGCCGGGCGCGCCTCCTCGCGTCGAGGGCTACTGGATCACCTTGCGCGACCGCAGCTCCGCGAGCGCCTCCGGGGAGTAGCCCAGCTCGGACAGCACCTCGTCGGTGTGCTCGCCCTGCAGCGGGGCCGGGCGCCGGACGCCCGGCCGCATGCGGGAGAACTTCACGGGCGTGCCCACCACGGGGATCTCGCCCAGCCTGGGGTGGACCACCCGCTCCACCATGGCGCGGGCCGCCGTCTGGGGATCGTTCAGCACCTGGTCCACCCGGTTCACCGGCGCGGCCGGCACCCCGGCCTCCTCCAGCACCCGCAGCAGGGGCTCGCGGTCGTGACGGGCGATGACCTCCTCCAGCATCGCCTCCAGCTCCCGCCGGTGCTTCACGCGCTCGACGTTGACGGCGAAGCGGGGGTCCGTGGCCAGCTCGGGCAGCCCCAGGGCGGGCGCCAGCCGCTGCCAGAAGCGGTCGTTCGCGGCGGCGATGAACACCCACTGGCCGTCCCGGCAGCGGAAGTTGCGGTACGGCGAGAGCGACGGGTGCCCCGACCCCAGGGCCTTCGGGACCGCCCCCGTCAGCAGGTAGCCCTCGGCGTGGTAGCTGAGCAGGCCCACGGCCGTCTCCAGCAGCGAGCCGTCCACCCGCTGGCCGAGGCCGGTCCGGTCCCGGTGCCGGAGCGCGGCCAGCACGCCGAAGGCGCACAGGATGCCGGTGCTGAGGTCCAGGAACGACACGCCGCAGCGCACCGGGGCGCCGTCGGGCTCGCCGGTGATGGACATGATGCCGCTGAAGGCCTGCATCAGCGCCTCGTAGCCCGCGCTGTCCTTGCGGGGCCCCGTGCGGCCGAAGGCCGAGACCGAGCAGTAGATCAGCCGCGGGTTCACCTGGGCCAGCGCCTCGTAGCCGAGCCCGAAGGACTCCATGGTGCCCGTGCGGAAGTTCTCGATGAGCACGTCGGCGTCCCGGACCAGGCGCCGGAGCACCTCGGCGCCCTCGGGAGTCTTCAGGTCCAGGGTGATCCCGCGCTTGTTGCGGTTGAGGACCAGGTAGGCGGCGGACTCACCGTCCCGGTGGGGCGGCCACGTCCGCGATTCGTCACCCGTCCCCGTGTCCTCCACCTTGATGACGTCGGCGCCCAGGTCGGCGAGCAGCATGCCGCAGAAGGGGCCGGCGATCACCCGGGAGCAGTCGATGACGCGCACACCGCTGAGCGAGAGGGAAGGTTCAGTCATGTGCGCTACTATAACCTCCATGACCCGCCTGCGCGAGGCGCTCGCCCGCCGGATCCTCGTCCTGGACGGCGCCATGGGGACCATGCTCCAGGCCCGCGGGCTCACGGCCGCCGACTTCGGGGGCGCCCGGTACGAGGGGTGCAACGAGCACCTCAACCTGACCCGCCCGGACGTCGTCCGGGCGATCCACGCGGCGTACCGCGAGGCCGGCGCCGACATCCTGTCCACCAACACCTTCGGCTGCGCGCCCTACGTGCTGGCCGAGTACGGGCTGGCCGAGCGCGCCGCCGAGATCGCCCGGGCGGGCGCCCGCCTGGCCCGCGAGGCGGCCGGCGACGGCTTCGTGGCGGGCGCCATGGGCCCCTCCACCCGCTCGATCTCGGTGACCCGGAACGTCACGTTCGACGAGGTGCGGGAGGCGTACGCGCTGCAGGCGCGCGCCCTCATCGAGGGCGGCGTGGACGCGCTCCTCCTGGAGACCCAGCAGGACACGCTGAACGTCAAGGCCGCGGCCATCGGGGCGCGCGAGGCCATGCGCGCGCTGGGCGTCGAGGTCCCCCTCATGGTCAGCGCCACCATCGAGCCGACGGGCACCATGCTGGCCGGCCAGGGCGTGGAGGCGCTCTACGTCGCGCTGGGGCACCTCGGGCTGCTCTCCATCGGGCTCAACTGCGCCACGGGCCCCGAGTTCATGACGGACCACCTCCGCACCCTGGCGGCCATGGCCACCTGCCACGTGAGCGTCTACCCCAACGCGGGGCTGCCCGACGAGCGCGGGCAGTACGGGGAGACGCCCGCCAGCCTGGCGTTCAAGATGCGGCGGTTCGTCGACGAGGGGTGGGTGAACATCGTGGGCGGCTGCTGCGGCACCACGCCGGCCCACATCGCGGCCCTGGCGGCCCTGGTCCGGGGGCGGCCGCCCCGGGTGCCGCCGGCGCAGGACGTGCACGCCGTCAGCGGCCTCGAGGTCCTCGTGCCCTCCGACGACACCCGGCCCGTCCTGGTGGGCGAGCGCACCAACGTCATCGGCTCCCGCCGCTTCAGGGAGCTGATCGCGGCCGGACAGTTCGAGGAGGCCGCGGAGATCGGCCGCGCCCAGGTGCGGGGGGGCGCCCAGGTGCTCGACGTCTGCCTGGCCGACCCCGACCGCGACGAGGCGGCCGACATGGACCGGTTCCTGGCGGCCCTCACCCGCAAGGTGAAGGTTCCGCTGATGATCGACTCCACCGACCCCGCCGTCGTGGAGCTGGCGCTCCGGCACTGCCAGGGCAAGGCCATCGTCAACTCCGTCAACCTGGAGGACGGCGAGGAGCGGCTCGCCAGGATCTGCCCCCTGCTCCGGACCTACGGCGCCGCCGTGATCGTGGGCTGCATCGACGAGGACAAGCAGCAGGGCATGGCGGTGACGCGCGAGCGCAAGCTCGTCATCGCGGAGCGGGCGTACACGCTCCTCACCCGCAAGTACGGGATCCCCGCCCGGGACCTGATCTTCGACCCGCTGGTCTTCCCGGTGGGCACGGGCGACCGGGGCTACGCGGGCGCGGCCGTGGAGACCATCGAGGGCGTGCGGCTCATCAAGGAGCGGCTGCCCGAGTGCCGGACCGTCCTCGGCATCTCCAACGTCTCCTTCGGCCTGCCGCCCGCCGGGCGGGAGGTTCTCAACGCGGTCTTCCTCTACCACTGCACCAAGGCCGGGCTCGACTACGCCATCGTCAACGCCGAGCGGCTGGAGCGCTACCCGTCCATCCCCGAGGAGGAGCGGCGGCTGGCCGAGGACCTGATCTTCCAGCGGGGAGCGGATCCCGTGGCGGCCTTCGCCGCCCACTTCCGGGGCCGCGTGAAGGTGGCGCCGCCGGCGGAGCGGCTGTCGCTGGACGAGCGGCTGGCGCGCTACATCGTGGAGGGCCGGCGCGACGGGCTCGTCGAGGACCTGGACCGGAAGCTGGCCGAGGCCGCGCCGCTGGACATCATCAACGGCCCCCTCATGCGGGGCATGGAGGAGGTGGGGCGCCTCTTCAACGACAACCAGCTGATCGTCGCGGAGGTCCTCCAGTCGGCCGAGGCCATGAAGGCGGCGGTGGCCCACCTCGAGCGCTTCATGGAGCGCGCGGAGACGGCGGCGCGGGGCACGTTCGTGCTGGCCACGGTCAAGGGCGACGTCCACGACATCGGCAAGAACCTGGTGGAGATCATCCTCTCGAACAACGGCTACCGGGTGATCGACCTCGGCATCAAGGTGGCGCCGGAGACGCTCATCGCGGCCTGCCGCGAGCACAAGCCGGACGCCATCGGCCTGAGCGGGCTGCTGGTGAAGTCCGCCCAGCAGATGGTGGCGACGGCCCAGGACCTGAGGACCGCCGGGATCGACATTCCGCTCTTCGTGGGCGGGGCCGCCCTCACCAGGAAGTTCACGGCCACCCGCATCGCGCCCGAGCACGCGGGGGTCACCCTGTACGCCCGGGACGCCATGGAGGGCCTGGAGCTGGCCAACCAGCTCTTCTCGGCGCCCACCCGCGAGGCGCTCATCGAGCGCGTGCGGGCCGAGCACGCCGCCCTGGCCGCCCAGGCGGAGCCGCCGCCGGCG
>JBBIOF010000139.1:0-6462 GCA_037443505.1 Candidatus Rokuibacteriota bacterium | reverse complement strand
GCCGAGCGCAACGGGCCCTACGGCCCCCGCCACCGCGCGCTGCAGGCCCCCGGGGGCCGCGTGGCGGCGCTCGGGGTGGCCGCGGTGCTGGGCGCCGTGCTGGAGGCCCTCGGGTGACGGCGCGGGCGCGCCTCAGCGCCGTGGTCATCACGCTCGACGAGGAGGCGCGGCTCAGGCGCTGCCTGGAGAGCGTGGCCTGGGCCGACGAGATCGTGGTCGTGGACGCGGGCTCCACGGACAAGACCGTGCAGGTCGCCCGCGAGTTCACCGAGCGGGTGCTGGTGCGGCCCTGGCCCGGCTTCGCCGCCCAGAAGAACTTCGCCCTGGAGCAGGCCCGGGGCGACTGGATCCTCTCCCTGGACGCCGACGAGGAGGTCTCGGGCGAGCTCAGGGCCGAGGTGGGCGCCGTGCTGGCGGGCGAGGGCCGCCACGACGGCTACGCGGTGCCGCGCCGCAACCTGTTCCTGGGCCAGTGGATCCGCCACGGCGGGCTCTACCCGGACTGGCAGCTCCGCCTGTTCCGCCGCGGCCGGGGCCGCTTCGCCGAGCGGGCGGTGCACGAGTCGGTTCGCGTGGAGGGCAGCGTGGGCCGCCTGCGCGGGCACCTGGTGCACACCAGCTACCGCGACGTCGCCGACTTCGTCGAGCGCGCCAACCGCTACTCGACGCTCGCCGCCGCGGAGCAGCTGGCCCGCGGGGACCGCGCGGGCGTCCTCGACCTGGCCCTCCGCCCCCTGGGCCGCTTCCTGGCCATGTACGTGCTGCGGCGCGGCTTCCTCGACGGCCGAAAGGGGCTTCTACTGGCCGGGCTCTATGCGTACTATGTCTTCATGCGTACCGCCAAGGTCTGGGAAGGGACGAGGCGCCCGTGACGGCGAGGGACCGCGTGCTCTCGGGGATGCGGCCCACCGGTCGGCTCCACCTGGGCAACTACCTGGGCGCCCTCGACAGCTGGGTCCGCCTGCAGGACTCGCACGACTGCTTCTTCTTCGTCGCCAACTGGCACGCGCTCACCACGGGCGCGGAGCACGCCGCGGAGGTGCCGGCCAACACCGTGGAGATGGTGGCCGACTGGCTGGGCGCGGGCCTCGACCCGCAGCGCTGCGCCCTCTTCATCCAGTCGCTGGTGCCCGAGCACGCCGAGCTGCACCTGCTCTTCTCGATGATCACGCCGGTGGGGTGGCTGGAGCGGGTGCCCACCTACAAGGAGATGGTGGAGCAGCTCGGCCTGGAGTCGCCGTCGTACGGCCTGCTGGGCTACCCGCTGCTGCAGGCGGCCGACATCCTCATGTACCGGCCGGCGTGGGTCCCGGTGGGGATCGACCAGGTGCCGCACGTCGAGCTCACGCGGGAGGTGGCCCGCCGCTTCAACAACGCCTTCGGCGAGGTCTTCCCCGAGCCCCAGGCGAAGCTCACGGAGATCCCCCGGGTGCCGGGCACCGACGGCCGCAAGATGTCCAAGTCCTACGGCAACGCCATCTACCTGTCCGACCCGGCCGAGACGGTGCGGCAGAAGGTGCGGCCGATGATGACCGATCCGGCGCGCAAGCGGCGCACCGACCCCGGCAACCCGGACATCTGCCCGGTCTTCGACCTGCACCGGATCTTCACGCCCGAGGCGGACCGGGCGTGGGCGGCGGCCGGCTGCCGCTCGGCGGGCATCGGCTGCCTGGACTGCAAGGAGGTGCTGCTCCGGCACATGGAGCCGGCCCTGGCGCCCATCCGGGAGCGCCGGCAGTCCTTCGCCGAGAAGCCGGACCTCATCGTGGACGTGCTCCGCGAGGGCTCGGCGCGGGCGCGGGCGGTGGCGCAGGCGACCATGGAGGACGTCCGGCGGGCCGTCGCGCTCACCCCATGACGGCCACGGCCCCCGACGCCACCACCCCCGGCCTCACCCTCCGGGTGGGAGACTTCGAGGGGCCCCTCGACCTCCTCCTCCACCTCTGCCGCACCAGCGAGATCGACCTGGCTGCGCTGCCGGTGCGCACCATCACGGACCAGTACCTGGCCCACCTCGAGGCCATGGAGTTCCGGGACCTGGAGACGGCCGGCGCCTACCTGGTCATGGCGGCCACGCTGGTCTACCTCAAGTCCAGGCTGCTCGTGCCGCCCGACGAGACCGGGGAGCAGCTCGACGAGGAGGGGGAGGCCCTGCGCCTGGAGCTGGAGGAGCGCCTGCGGGAGTACGCGCGGGTCAAGGCGATGGGGCAGTGGCTGGCGGCGCGCGAGGCCGAGCAGGCCCTGGTCTGGGGGCGGGGCGTGTGCGACCTGCCCGCGGCCGACGACGTGCCGCTGGAGGACCTGTCGGTGCACCTCCTCGAGCGCGCGCTCCGGCGCCTGATCGACGAGCAGGCGCGGCGGCGGCCCCGCGAGGTGGAGCCCGAGCCCATGTCGGTCCTGGAGCGCATGACCGAGATCCTCTCGGTGCTCCGCGACACCTGGTCGCTCCTGTTCTCCTCGCTCCTGGGCAGGGAGCGGGGGCGGTCGGAGATCGTGGTGACGCTGCTGGCCGTGCTGGAGCTGACGCGGCTCGGCCACGTGCGCGCGCGGCAGCGCGACCTCTTCGGGGACATCGTGATCGAGCGGCGGGAGGGGGAGCCGGCCCCGGCCGTCCCCGCCGCCGAGGGCGGGGGAGGGGATGCCGAAGCCCGTTGACGTGGTCGAGGCGCTGCTCTTCGCCTCCGACACGCCGCTCGAGGCCTCCCGCATCCGGGAGGTCCTGGAGCTGGAGAGCGACGCCGAGGCGCGGGCGCTGGTGGACGAGCTGCGCGGGCGGTACGCGGCGGCCGACAGCGCCCTCACCGTGACGGAGGTGGGCGGCGGGTTCCGCATGGTCACGCGCCCCGAGATCGCGCCGTGGCTCATGCGCCTGGCGCGGACCCGCACGCGGGCCCGGCTGTCGCGCCCGGCCCTGGAGACGCTGGCCATCGTCGCCTACCGCCAGCCGGTGTCCCGGCCCGAGATCGACGCCGTCCGCGGCGTCAACTCCGAGGGCGTGCTGGACAGCCTCCTGGAGCGGCGGCTGGTGCGCATCGCGGGCCGCAAGGAGGCGCCCGGGCGGCCCTTCCTCTACGAGACCACCCGGGAGTTCCTGGTGGCGTTCGGGCTGCGCGACCTCTCCGACCTGCCCAGGGTGGAGGGCGAGCTGATCGTGCCCGAGCCGGGCGCCCCGGCGGCGGCCGATGGCCAGCCTCAGGCTGAACAAGATCCTGGCGCGGGCGGGACTGACGTCCCGGCGGGGGGCTGACCGCCTCATCGCGGAGGGTCGCGTCGCCGTCAACGGCGCGGTGATCCGCGAGCCCGGAACCCTCGCCGACCCCGCCACCGACCGCATCACCGTGGACGGGCGGCCGCTGCCCGCGGCGCAGGCCCACGAGTACGTGCTCCTGCACAAGCCCCGGGGCTACGTGACCTCCCGCAGCGACCCCCACGGCCGCGCGGTGGTCACGGACCTGGTGCGCTCCCGCGCGCGCCTCTACCCCGTGGGTCGCCTCGACGCCGACGTGGAGGGCCTGCTCCTGCTCACCAACGACGGGGCCCTCACCCACCGCCTGCTCCACCCGCGGTACGGGCTGCCCCGGGTGTACGAGGCCGACGTGGAGGGCCGGGTGACGCGGGCGGACCTCGCCCGGTGGCGGCGGGGCGTCGTGCTCGAGGACGGCCCGGCCGTGCCCGCGGCCGTGGAGCTGGTGCGCTCCGGCGCCGTCACGAGCCGGCTCAGGCTGACCTTCACGGAGGGCCGCAAGCACGAGGTCAAGCGCTACTGCGAGGCCATGGGCCACCCGGTGGCGCGCCTCAGGCGGGTCGGCTTCGGGCCCCTCAGGCTCGGGGACCTCCCCGTGGGCTCCTCGCGCCCGCTGACGCCGGGGGAGCTCCGCGCGCTCCGGGCGGCGGCCCGGGAGCACCGTCCGGGGCGCTGAACCGCGCTTGCACGGATTTCAAGCGTTGGCCTATAATGCGCGGTATTCTTGCTTGAGACCGGTAGTCAGGAGTCCCTATGAACCTGGACGATTGGCGTTCCAGGATCAATGAGCTCGACAACCAAATCCTTCACCTCCTCAACCAGCGTGCCGAGGCCGCCCTCAAGATCGGAGACCTCAAGCGACGGCAGGACATGCCGTCGTATGCTCCGGAGCGCGAGGCCGGGATCATCGCGCGCCTGACGGCCGCCAACCCCGGGCCGCTGCCCACCGACGCCGTCCGCGCCGTCTGGCGAGAGATCCTCTCGGCGTGCCGGGCGCTCGAGCGACCGCTCACCGTGGCCTACCTGGGGCCGCGCGCGACGTTCACCCACCAGGCGGCCCTGCAGCACTTCGGCGCGGCCGTGACGTACGCCCCCGCCCGCTCCATCGCCGACGTGTTCCAGGACGTGGAGCACGGCCGGGCGGACTACGGCGTGGTCCCCGTGGAGAACACCACGGAGGGGGCGGTGAACGTCACCCTGGACCGGCTGATCGAGTCCGACGCGATCATCTGCGGCGAGCTGGCCCTGACCGTCGCCCAGCACCTGCTCTCCTTCGCCCGGGACCTGGGGGACGTGAAGGCCGTCATCTCCCATCCCCAGGCGCTGGCCCAGTGCCGCGCCTGGCTCGGCCAGCACCTGCCGGACGTGCCCACCCAGGAGGTGACCTCCACCGCGGCCGCCGCGGAGATGGCGGCGGCGGACGTGACGGTGGCGGCCATCGCCTCCGACCTGGCGGCGGAGCTCTACGGCGTCCCCGTCCTCCGGCCGCGGATCGAGGACAACCCGCACAACTCCACCCGCTTCCTCGTGATCGGCCGGCGCCCGGCCGGTGCGACCGGGCGGGACAAGACCTCCATCCTCTTCGCCATGCGCAACGAGCCCGGAGCCCTCTACCGGATCCTGGAGCCGTTCGCGCGGCGGGGGCTCAACCTCACGAAGATCGAATCGCGGCCCGCCCGGCGGCAGCCCTGGGAGTACGTGATGTTCGTGGACTTCGAGGGCCACCGCGACGTCCCCGACGTGGCGGCGGCGCTGAGCGAGATCGCCGAGCGGACCCTGTTCCTGAAGGTCCTCGGGTCCTACCCGGCGGCATGAAGGAGCGAGCATGACAACGCAGTGGGAGTCGCTGGCCAACGAGCACATCCTCGGCATCGCGCCGTACGAGCCGGGGAAGCCCATCGAGGAGCTGGAGCGGGAGCTGGGCATCCACGACGCGATCAAGCTCGCGTCCAACGAGAACCCGCTGCCGCCGTCGGACCGCGTCCAGCAGGCCGTCGTCGCGGCCCTCGCCCACCTCAACCGCTACCCCGACGGCAGCGGCTTCTACCTTCGCCAGGCGCTCGCCAAGCGGCACGGCGTGGCGCCGGAGCAGGTGATCCTCGGCAACGGCTCCAACGAGCTCATCGAGCTGGTGGTCCGCACCTTCCTGCGCCCGGGCGACGAGGCCATCGTGCCCCACCCGTCGTTCGTGGTCTACCCGATGATCGTGCAGGCGGCGGGCGGGATCCGCGTGATGGTCATGCTCCGGGACCACCGGCTCGACCTGGAGGCCATGGCCCGGGCCATCACGCCCCTGACCAAGCTGGTGTTCATCGCCAACCCCAACAACCCCACCGCCACCATCGTGACGGCCGAGGAGGTGGAGCAGTTCCTGGCGCGAGTGCCCGAGCCCACCATCGTGGTCTTCGACGAGGCCTACGTGGAGTTCGCGCAGGGGCCCGACTTCCCGGAGACGCTCGCCTACGTGAAGCAGGGGCGGCGGGTCATCGTGCTCCGGACCTTCTCCAAGGCGGCCAGCCTGGCGGGGCTCCGCGTGGGCTACGGCATCGCCGACGCCGACGCCACCGCGCTCATGAACCGCATCCGCCAGCCCTTCAACGTCAACTCCCTGGCCCAGGTGGCGGCCCTGGCGGCCCTGGAGGACGACGCCCACGTGCTGGAGTGCGTGCGGATGATCGAGGCCGGCCGCCACTTCCTCTACGACGAGTTCCAGGCGCTCGGGATCCGGTACGTGCCGTCCCGCGCCAACTTCATCCTGGTGGACGTGGGCAGGAGCGCCCAGGAGATCTACCAGAAGCTCCTGCACGAGGGGGTCATCGTGCGGCCGATGACGCCCTTCGGCATGGAGACCGCCCTGCGCATCACCGTGGGCACGCCCGAGGAGAACCGTCGCCTCGTGCGCGCCCTCCGCACGGTCCTGGGGAAGCAGCCCAGGTGATCCACCGGCTGGTCGTCGTCGGGGTCGGGCTGCTCGGCGGATCGGTGGCGAAGGCCGCGCGGGCGCAGGGGCGGGCGCGCGAGATCGTGGGGGTCGGCCGAGACGCGCGGCGCCTCGAGCCCGCGGTGGCCGACGGCACCCTGGACCGAGCGACCACGGACCTCGCCGACGGTCTGCGCGACGCCGACCTGGTCGTGCTGGCGGCCCCCGTGGCGTCCATCGAGCGGCTCCTGGAAGCCGCCTGGGACGCGGTGCCGGCCGAGGCGCTGGTCAACGACCT
>JBBIOF010000138.1:0-6480 GCA_037443505.1 Candidatus Rokuibacteriota bacterium | reverse complement strand
CACGGGGCTCACCGGAGCGCAGGGCCACCCGCGCTCGCGCTTCCCGCTGGCCCTCCACGCCGCGCCCCTCGCCGACGGGGCGCTCGACGCCGCGGTGCGGCGGGCGGTGGACGACTGGAACGCCGTCTTCCTGGAGGCCCTCGGCGTGCCGGCCTTCGTCCCGGTGGAGCGGCCGGAGGGCGCGCACGTGGTGCTGCGGGTCGAGCCGCCCCGCTCGCCGAGGCTCATGGGCGAGACCCACGTGCGCTTCGGCGGCGATGGGGTCGTGACGCTGCCCGTGCGGGTGACGGTGTTCGAGCCGTCGGCGCGCGGGCAGACCGTCGCGGCGGTCGTCCTCTACCAGGTGGTGGCGCACGAGCTGGGCCACGCGCTCGGGCTCGAGCACGCCGCCGACGCCCGGTCCATCATGTGCTGCGCCGAGGGGAGCGTGAACTTCGACGACCCCGACCAGCGCCGGGCGTACGTGGAGGCGCGGCGCCACCCCGACGTCCGCTCCGTCCGCGACCAGCTCGTCCGCCACTACGCCCGCTTCTGGAGGACGGCGGGCTGACGGCCCGCCGGGGGCCGCCCCCCGCGCGGAGCGCTCGACGCCGCGCTCCCCGGTTGATTCATCAAAAATCTTTGATATGTTGGGAGGCGTGCCGACGTCCACCGAGCGGGACCTGACCCGGCTCGCCCACGCCTTCCGCGCGCTGGGCGACGAGACGCGGCTCCGCCTGCTCGAGCTCCTCCGTGAGGGTGAGCAGTGCGTGTGCGACCTCACCGACGCCCTCCGCACCCCCCAGCCGCTGCTGTCGTTCCACCTGAGGACCCTCAAGGACGCCGGCCTGGTGACGGACCGCCGCGAGGGGCGGTGGGTCTACTACGCGCTCGCGCCGCGAGGGCTGGACGAGGTGGGGCGGCGGCTCGAGGAGCTGAAGCCGGCCGGGCGGCCCAGGGTGCGGCGGTGCCAGTGACCGCCGCGGCCGGCGCTTCGCGGCGCCTCGACACCTTCGAGCGCTACCTGTCCCTCTGGGTGGCGGCGGGCATCGCCGGCGGGACCGCCCTGGGTCTGGCGGCGCCCGGCGCCATCGCCGCGCTGAGCCGCCTCGAGGTGCGCCACGTCAACCTCCCCATCGCGGTCCTCGTGTGGCTGATGATCTACCCCATGATGCTCCGCGTGGACTTCACGGCGCTCCGGCGGGTCGGCGAGCGCCCCAGGGGCCTGATGGTGGTGCTCGTGGTCAACTGGCTGGTCAAGCCCTTCAGCATGGCGTTCCTCGGCTGGCTCTTCTTCAAGCACCTCTTCGCCGGCGTCCTGGCCCCGGCGGCCGCGGAGCAGTACCTGGCCGGCGTGATCATCCTGGCCGCGGCGCCCTGCACGGCCATGGTGTTCGTGTGGAGCTACCTCACGGACGGCGACCCGGCGTACACGCTGGTCCAGGTCGCGCTCAACGACCTGATCATGCTCTTCGCGTTCGCGCCCATCGTGGTGCTGCTGCTGGGCGTGTCCAGCATCACCGTGCCGTACGACGTCCTGCTGCTCTCGGTGCTGCTCTACATCGTGATCCCGCTGGCCGCGGGCGCCGCCTCGCGGGCGGCGCTCCTCCGGACGCGGGGCCGGGGGTGGTTCGAGCGCGAGTTCCTGCCCCGGCTCAGGCCGGTGTCGGTGGGTGCGCTGCTGGCCACGCTGGTGCTGATCTTCGCGTTCCAGGGCGGGGTGGTGCTGGGCAGGCTCGGGCACATCGCGCTGATCGCCGTGCCGCTGCTGGTCCAGGTCTACTTCAACGCCGGCCTCGCGTACGGCCTGGCCCGCTGGCTCCGCGTCCCCCACGCGATCGCGGCCCCCGGCGCCCTGATCGGCGCCAGCAACTTCTTCGAGCTGGCCGTCGCCACGGCGATCTCCCTCTTCGGGCTCACGTCGGGCGCGGCCCTCGCCACCGTGGTGGGCGTGCTGGTGGAGGTCCCCGTGATGCTCTCCGTCTGCGCGTTCTGCAACCGCACGCGCGGGTGGTTCCCCTCCGCGCCGGCGGTGGAGGCGCACGGGCCGTGAGCGCGTCCCGCCTGCCGACCATCGCGGTGGTCCCCGCCCCGGCCGGGGCCCCGCCGGCCCGCCGGCGGCGGATCCTCCCGGAGGGCCGGCGCCTGGCCGGGCTCCTCGTCCTCGGGCTGGCCGCCTGGACGGCGCTCTACCTCGCGCTGCGCCCCGCGGCGGGATTCCTCACCCACCGGGTCCTGGGCCTCGAGGCCGGGAGCCGGCTCGCCGAGAGCGTCGCCTTCTTCCTCTACGACGCCCCGAAGGTGCTGCTCCTCCTGGTCCTGGTGGTCTTCGTGGTGGGGACCGTGCGGACCTTCTTCACGCCGGAGCGGAGCCGCCGCCTCCTGGCGGGCCGGCGGGAGGCCGCGGGCAACGTGGTCGCCGCCGGCCTCGGCGTCGTCACCCCGTTCTGCTCGTGCTCGGCGGTGCCGCTCTTCCTGGGCTTCGTGAAGGCCGGCGTCCCGCTGGGCGTGACGCTCTCCTTCCTGGTGGCGGCGCCCATGGTGAACGAGGTGGCCCTGGTCATGCTGCTCGCGCTGTTCGGCTGGCGGGTGACGCTCCTCTACCTGTCGGCGGGTCTCGCGACGGCGATCGTGGCCGGGTGGGTGCTGGGGCGGCTGCGCCTCGAGCGCCACGTCGAGCCGTGGGTCCACGCGGCGGGGCCCGGCGGGGCGGCCGGTCAGGCGGCGCCGGCCCCGGCGTGGGCCGAGCGCGTGGAGCGCGGCGTCCTCGAGGTCCGCGAGGTCGTCGGGCGGATCTGGCCCTACGTCGTGGCCGGCATCGCCGTGGGCGCCGCGATCCACGGCTACGTGCCGGACGGCGTCCTGGCCGCGTACCTGGGCGGGTCGGCGTGGTGGTCCGTGCCCCTGGCCGTCCTGCTGGGCGTGCCGATGTACGCCAGCGGGGCCGGCATCGTCCCCGTCGTCCAGGCCCTGCTCGACAAGGGCGTGGCGCTGGGAACGGCCCTGGCGTTCATGATGGCGGTCGTCGGCCTGTCGCTCCCGGAGGCCATCATCCTCCGCAGGGTCCTGCGGCCGCCGCTGATCGGCGCCTTCGTCGGGGTGGTGGCGGCCGGGATCCTGCTCGTCGGCTACCTGTTCAACCTCCTGGCGTGAGCGCCCGCCGGGCGCCGCTCCGTCCTCCCGGCCGAGCGCCTGGGGGTGCTCCCTCCTCCCGCGCCACCGGGCCTGGCGCCGGTTGACCGGGCCGGGCCCGCCGCCGCACAATCGGGAGGCTTCCGATGCCGCCGGTCTATCACCTCGACCTCGACGAGGAGCGGGTGCAGGGGGCCCGCTTCGCGCTCCTGCCGGGCGACCCGGCCCGCTCGCGGCTGATCGCCGAGCGGATCGCCGCCGCCTACGGCGGTGCGGTGAAGGGGCCGCTGGCGCACCACCGGGAGTTCTGCACCTACGCGGGCGAGATCGCGGGCACCCGGGTACTGGTCACCTCCACGGGCATCGGCGGGCCGTCCACCTCCATCGCGGTGGACGAGCTGGCCCGGCTGGGCGTGCACACCTTCATCCGGGTCGGGACCACCGGCGCCATCCAGAACCGACTTGCCATCGGGGACGTGGTGGTCACCACCGGGTCGGTGCGGCTGGACGGCGCGTCCACGCACTACGCGCCCATCCAGTACCCCGCGGTCGCGCACCACGAGGTGCTGGTCGCGCTGATCGCCGCGGCCCGGGCGCTGGCGCCGGGCCTGGGCTGCCGCTGCCACGTGGGCATCACCGCCTCCACGGACACGTTCTACCAGGGGCAGGAGCGCAGCGACGACGTCCCGCGGTACGTCCCCCGGCACCTCCAGGGCATGACCGAGGAGTGGCGGCGGCTGCACGTGCTCAACTACGAGATGGAGTCGTCCACGCTGTTCACGGTCGCCGCCGCGCTGGGCCTCAGGGCCGGGTGCGTGACCGGCGTGATCAACTCGCGGGTGACCGGCGAGGCGGCGCCGATCCGCCCGGAGGACCTGCGCCGCGGGCAGGAGCACGCGGTGCGGGTGGCCATCAAGGCGGTCGAGCTGCTGGTCACCGGCGCGCTGCCGATCTAGCGGATCGAGGAGGCATCCATGGAGCCGATCCGGGTCGAGACCACCCCCCCGGCGACGTTCGAGCGTGCCCCGCTCATCGGGCCGCGCGTGCAGACGCGGTGGGACGTCCCGCACGCCACCTGGTTCACCCTGATGGGCGTCGGCGGCGGGGTGTTCCTCCTGTCCCGGCTGGCCGACCTGGAGACCCGCCTGGGCACGTGGCTGGGACTTCCCGTCGTCGACCTAGTCAGCTTCGTGGCCATCGCCGTGGGCGGCCTCATCCTCGTCGCCGACCTCGGGCGGCCCCTCCGGTTCGTGCGGGCCGTGGCGCGTCCGGGGACGAGCTGGATCGCCCGCGGCGCCGTGGCGGACTTCGTGTTCCTCGCCGCCGGCGGCGTGCTCGTCCTGCCCGGCCTCCAGGTCGGGAGCGCCGCGCCCTTCGCCTGGCTGCCCTGGGATCCCGGGGCCTCGGGCGGCGCCGGGCGCGCCATCGAGGTGGTCGCGCTGCTCTCCGCGGCGGTGGTCATCTTCTACGCAGGCCAGGTGCTGGCCGACGGCACCGCCATCCCCTACTGGCGCTCGCCCGCGGTGCCCGTCCAGTTCGTGCTGAGCTCGCTGGCCACCTCCACGGCCATCGTGATGGTCATGGAGACGCTGAACGGCGAGCCCGTCACCGCGGGCCAGCTGGGGCTGCTGCTGGCCTTCCTCGCGCTGCTGCTGGCCGCCGTCGTCTGGCACCTCAGGGCGGACACGACGGTCCCGGGAAAGGCGGAGAGCCTCGAGTGGCTCCTCCGGGGCCGGTTCCGCTGGCCCTTCCTGGGAGGCGTGGTGGCCGGCGGCACCGTCCTGCCGATGCTCCTCGCCCTCCTCGGCCTGGCCTCGCCCGCGCTCCGTGACCCCGCGGGCGTGGCGGCACTGCTCTGCACGCTGCCGGCCGGCTTCGCCCTGCGGCTGATCACCCTCAGGGTCGGGATCTTCCCGCCGCTCACCGCCTCCATCCGGCCGCCCGGGCGGTGAGGGGGCGCCGGGGACCGGCGTGCCGCCCGGGCTCACCTCGCCGCGCTGCGACCTCTGCCGGGCCGAGCGCGTCACCGCCTGGCTCCACGAGGACGACCTCTGCTGGGTGGCCGAGTGCCTGATCTGCGCGGTGCCGATGGTGGTGTGGCGGTGGCACGGCGCCGACGCGCCTGCCGACCACCGGGCGCACATGCACGCGCGGCTGCGCGAGGCGGCCGCGCCGCTCCTGGGCGAGTTCTGGATCGACGACCACATGCGCAACATCCCGGACCACTACCACGCCCACGCTCGCCCGCGGGGCGGGTTCTTCGGTCGCCGGCGCTGACGGGGCCGCGCGGTCAGCGGCCCCGCAGGGCCGCGACCAGGCGCGAGGCGGCCCCGAGGAAGGCGACGCCGTGGCGGTAGAGGCGGAGGGCGTCCGGCGCGGGCTCGGCCCACGCCACCTGGGCCTCCACCGACACCGCCGGGACGTCGGGGGCCTCCTCGGAGGGCAGGTGGATCAGCGTGACGCGGGTGCCCCGGGGCAGCAGCTCGGGCAGCAGGACGTGCAGGCCGCCCTCCGCCACGTTCCTGACGCGCCCCACCAGGTTCCGGCTCTGGCCCCGGGCGGGGGCCTCGATGGAGACCAGCAGCGGCGCGTCGCACGGGACGCGGGCGTGGCGCCGGCGCTCGGGCGCCGTCATGACCCGAGGCGCCGGACGGGGTTGCGGAGAACCCCCACCTTCTCCAGCTCGATCTCGACCAGGTCGCCCTCGCGGAGGGCGTGCTCGTCGGGCACCAGGATGCCGGTGCCAGTGGAGAGCACGGCGCCGGCGGGCACGGCGTTGCACCGGCCGAGCCAGTCCACCAGCTCCTCGCAGCGCCGCCTCATCTCGCGGGTGTTGACCCGCCCCTCGAACACGAGCCGCCCTCCGCGCACGATGCGGCAGGCGAGGTCGAGGGCGTGGGCGTCGCCCACCTCCCCGGCCGTGGCCAGGACCGGCCCCAGGGCGAAGCAGCGGTCGAAGATCTTCGACTGCGGGAGGAACAGCGGGTTCTCGCGCTCGATGTCCCAGGCCGAGAGGTCGTTGGCGGCCGCGTAGCCGACGATGCGGCCGCCGGTCCCGAGCACCACCGCCAGCTCCGGCTCCACGGCGGTCAGCACCGAGTCGCCCCGGATGCCGACGGCGTCGTTGGGACCCACCGTCCGCGCGGCCGTGGCCTTGAAGAAGAGCTCCGGGCGCTTGGACTCGTACACGTGGTCGTAGATCCCGCGGGTCCGGCCGCCGCCGCCCGTGTGGGCCTCGTAGTACTGCATGCTGCGCCGGTACGTGATGCCGGCGCCCCAGACCTCCGGCGGGTCGAGCGGCGCCAGCAGGTGCGGCCGGCCGGGCGCCGGCCGGCGGTCCAGCACGCGCCAGGGCAGGCGGGCCCGGGC
>JBBIOF010000137.1:0-6500 GCA_037443505.1 Candidatus Rokuibacteriota bacterium | reverse complement strand
AGGCATCGGCCACGCGGGTGGCGAGCGGGTGGCGGGCGGCCAGGCCGGCCAGGAGCCGGTCGAAGGCCGTGGCGGGGCCCGCGGCCAGGCCCGGCCGGAGGGCGTGCGCCTCCACGTACCGGTCGGTCACGTAGCGGTCCGGGCGTCGCCCCGTGAGGTACCGGGTGAACACGACGCACTCGCGCTCCAGCGCCCCGCGGGCGGCGACGGCGCTCATCCCTCGAGGGCCAGCGCCAGCATGTCGGCGACGCTCGTCATCCGTCCCTGCCCGAGCGGGAACATGCGGTCGTCGCCCGTGGTGGCGCCGAAGCGGAACGCCGACAGCTGCCCCGCCGAAAAGGGAAGCAGCGGGGCGAGCAGGTGCTCGACGATGGACAGCAGGGCCACCAGGGGCCCCGCCGGGACGTGGAGGATGACGGGCGATCGGCCGTGCAGCCGCCGGTGGATGGCGGCGAGGAAGTCGGCGAACGTCAGGCGCTCGGGTCCCCCCACCGCGTACACCGCGCCCGGCGGCACCAGGCCGTCCGCCGCCGCCAGCACGCAGTCCACCACGTCGTCCACGAAGACCGGCTGGATCACGGCCCGCCCGCCGCCCGGCAGCGGCATGAGCCGCTGGCGGGCGAGGCGGGTCAGGGTCTGCCAGAGCGCGCCCTCCCTGCCCACCACGATGGTCGGCCGCAGCACCACGAAGGGCAGGCCGCTCTCCACGACCGCCCGCTCGGCCAGGGCCTTCGAGTGGCCGTAGGGGTAGCGGCGCAGGTCGGGGAACGTGGCGGCGACGGAGCTCACGTGGACGAAGCGCTCCACGCCCGCCCTCCGGCAGCGGTCGAGCAGGACCCGCGTGCCGACGGCGTTGACGCGCAGGTGCTCGACGGGCGGCGCCTGGCCCGTGGCCGCGGCCAGGTGGATCACGGTCCGGCACCCGGCCAGGACGGGGTCGTAGGCGTCGCCGTCCAGGAGGTCGCCGGGCACCACGTGCAGGTCCGGCCCGGAGCCTGGGAAGGCCCCCGGCTGCCGCGTGAGGCAGTAGACGGGCCCGCGGCCGCCCCCGGCGATCCGCGCGAGGAGGCGGCGACCGATGAAGCCGCTGCCCCCGGTCACGAAGATGCCGCTCCGCATGGTCACCCCGCCGATCGGGCGCGCGCGCTCTCCCGCCTGCGGGGACGCGCGAGGACCCCGCTCCTGAGCCCCCGGCGCAGGCGCAGGACTCCCTTGATGTCCTCCCAGGCGGTCCGGACGATCCTGACCCGGCTGTCGTCGTCCTCCACCCACGTGATGGGGATGTCCTTGATCCGGTATCCCTGCTTCTCGGCCAGGACCAGCAGCTCCGTGTCGAAGAACCAGGACTGGTCCACGATCTGGGGCACCACCTGCTCCACGACCTCCCGGCTGGCCGCCTTGAAGCCGCACTGGGCGTCGCTGAAGCGGGTGGACAGCATCAGCCGGACGAACCGGTTGTAGAGGCGGGAGATGATCTCGCGCTTCAGCGACCGCGTCGTCCGGGACTCCCGGAGCAGGCGGGAGCCGGTCGCGATGTCGAACCCGTCCTCGGCGATGGCCGCCACCAGCGGCGGCAGCGCGCGGAGGTCCGTCGAGAGGTCCACGTCCATGTAGCAGACGACGTCCGCGGTGCTCCCGGTCCAGGCGTGGCGGAGGGCCCGGCCCCGGCCCCGCTCGGCAAGGGACAGGAAGGTGACGTCGGACCACTGCGCGGCCAGGCGCCGTCCGACCTCCGCCGTGCCGTCCACGGAGCCGTTGTCCACGACGACGACCTGCCAGCGGTAGGGGAAGTGCCCCTCCAGGAACCTCCGGACGGTGAGCACGCTCCTCTCGAGGACGTGCGCCTCGTTGAGCACGGGGATCACGACGTCCACGGCGGCGCGCGGCGATGGCGAGGCGGTCATGACGGCGTCCTCCGGGTGGCGGGCTGGGCCCACAGGCCGTAGAGCACGGCGGCGGCGAAGGCGAAGAGCGGCAGCGGCGAGACCCCCTGGCCGACGTAGTCGCCGAAGAGCCCTGGCATCCGCGAGACCACGGTCAGGGCGGGGAGCTTGAAGCCGCCCACGAACACCTGGAGGACCGGCTCGAGCAGCCCGAGGCCGCGCTCCACGTCCCTGTACATCGCCAGGCACCAGGCCTCGGTGACCGCGACCAGCGAGACGCCATAGACGACGGGCCGGGGCAGCCGGACCAGCACGAGCGCCGCGGGCACGAAGAGGAAGGGGAAGACGGGTGCCATGTAGCGGATGCCGGTGTTGAACTGGAGCCGGGTGTAGTTGACGCCGCTCAGCAGCAGCCAGAGGCCGGCGAAGGAGACCAGGACGAAGGCCAGCTCCAGCGCGGGCAGGCGGCGGCGGGGGCCGCGGTCGACGAACGGACAGGCCAGCGCGAGGACCATCAGCGGGCTCGCCAGGAAGAGCCCGTACCGGTAGTCGAAGGCCAGGGCGAGGAGCAGTTCCGCCTGCGGCAGGCCCACCCCCTGGTAGCCGCGGTCGATCCACTCCACGGGCGGCATCCAGTGCTGGCCCGGCAGGAACGGGTGTCCGAAGCTCCGCCACTGGTAGAGCCACAGCAGGCCCAGGGGGACGAGCGCGGCCGCGGCGTACCACGCGCCGCCCCGGACGGCGGCCGGCAGGCCGGCGTCGCGGAGCCGCCGGACCACGCCGTAGGCGAAGAGCGTCCCCAGCAGGACGATGCCGCTGTAGTCGAAGAGCACCGCGGCGCCGCCGGCCAGCCCGCCCGCAGCGAGGCGCGCGCGCGGCGACCAGCGGGGGCTGCCCCCCGGGTTCCACATGGCGAGCCATCCGAGGAACGCCACGTGACCCAGCATCATGTTGTGATTCAGGTAGCCCGTCCGGAAGAAGACCGGCGTGCCGAACGCGTAGAGGAGCGCCAGCCAGAGCGCCGTCCGGTCCGAGCCGACGAGCCGGCGGAGCAGCCGGAACATGGCCACGGCGCCGAGGGCCGAGCTCGGAGCCATGGCCAGGGCCTGCATGACCAGGGCCGCGAGCCCGAACTTGACGTCCAGGCCCCGCCGGTACGCCTCGCGGAAGAACTCGCGCGCCATGGGCCACGGCGACCGGTACTCGGGCGGCGCCTCCCGCCCGGCCCGTGACCTGTTGACGCGGTCGACGACCCGATCGATCAGCGGCCGCGCCAGGGCGTACGGGACCGCCGCCACCATGGACGCGCCGGGGTTGGCGCCGATGTGCCAGCCGTGCCCCGGCTTCTCGAACAGGTCCGGGTGCAGGTTGGCGTACTCGTCGACCCGGAACGAGAAGTGGTCACCGATGGCCAGGGCGAGGTACACCTCGCGCACCGTGTTGGTGGCGAAGTGCATCACGTAGACGAGCCAGCAGGTGAGGAAGAGGCGCACGCAGATGCTGCGCGCGGGCAGCCTCCAGCGGAGGGGCTCGGCGGTGGATCCGGTGTGCCCCATCGCGCCGTGATCGTTGGCGCCGGCAGGCTCGCGCGCTCCGTCGAGCGCCCGGGCTCCGCCGGGGACGAGCGTCCCGACGCCGGATGGGCGCCGCGTCCTCATGGACGGCCGGGCGTGGAGCGAACAGGGTTCGTCACGGGGACTCGTCCAAGCGACTTCCGTGCCACGGCTGGCCACCGGAAGTCCGCGTGGTGCCGGGCGCCGGCGTACCGGTCACAGGAGGGCCGCCCGGCCGGCGCGAAAGGTTTGCGCGGGTGTTCGGGCCGGCGCTGCGCGGTCACGGGTCCGGCGGGACCACGCAGGGCCGAGCCTCCCGCTCGACGTCGGCCGCCGCGAGGGGACCCCGCCGGACCTGGAACCCGGCGCGAGTGATTGACGGGCCGTCCACCAGCCACACGGGCCGGCCGCGGTAGGCGGCCAGGAGCCGGGCGCGGACGGAGGGGCTGCGGTCCCAGGCGTAGATCGTGTCGCCGCGGCGGAGGTCGAGCGGATTGTGGGCAGCGGCCGACGCGTAATCCGGCTGCTCCCGGCCGCAGACGAGGACGAGGCTGCGCCCGAAGCGGTGGCGCTCCGCCAGCTGCCGGACGTCGGGTCGCATCCCCAGGTAGTGGAGGTACTTGTCGGCGGCCCGCCACGGGACGAACGTGACCAGGCTGCTGGCCACCAGGATCGCCACGCCGAGGCTCACCCGGCCGCGGGCGCCGCCGCCCGGCCCCCGGCCCGCCAGGCGCTCGAGCCTCCGCGCTCCGCTCAGGGTCAGGGCGACCAGCGGCACCAGCATGAGGAACCAGTACCGCGCGCCGAAGTCAGGCCCGCCGCTGAAGTAGTAGAAGAAATAGGCCGCGAAGACCGCGAAAACGACCGCGGCCATCATCCGATCGGCCCGCGACGGGCGGCGGCCGAGCAGCGCCACGGCGGCGAGGAGCAGGGAGCCCGTCGCCCATCCGAACAGCTCCACGTTGACGGCGAACGCGTTGAGGTCGGCGTTCACCAGGCCGTCCAGCGGGCCGTGCCCCGGGAAGGGGTCGATCGGCCAGCCGTGACCACGGTTGGCTCCGAAGCCGTACGCGGCCGTGCCCGGCCCCCAGCGGTCGTCCATGTAGGCGAGCACCGGGAACACGAGCGGGTGTCCGGTGAGCGCGGTGTTGTAGGCGAGGCCGAGGGCGTTGAGGGCGGCGATCCCGAGGGCGTAGGCGGCCAGCGACGGCAGGGGCAGCCGCCGCCCGCCGCCGCCGATGGCCCAGAGACCGAGCAGGCCGCCCACGACCAGCCCGTCGAGCGGGCGGATGAGGCCCACGATGCCGCCGGCGGCGCCGGCCAGCAGCGCCCCGCGCGCCCGGCCGGACTGCCGCGCCCGCAGGACGCCCCAGGCGCCCAGCAGCGTGAACGTGAGCTGGGCCGTGTGGTTCATGAAGCTCATCGCCATGAAGAGGTGCCAGGGCGAGGCGGAGAGCAGCAGCGCTCCGGCCCGGGCGCGGCGGCGTCCGTAGACACCCGCGAGGACGGAGCGCGTGAGCAGCACGTTGAGCCCGGCGAGGACCGGGTTGACGAGCCACGGAACGCCCAGGAGGACGCCGGCGGCCAGGATGGCCGGCCAGCCGGGCGGCGTGGCGGGATACCAGGCGCCCGCGTGGTGCCGCATCAGGTAGAGCGTGAAGCCCTCCGGCACGTCCGGCGCGGCCGTCGTCAGGGTGCCGCGGGCGAGGTACCGCGCGTGGTGGAGGTACGCCACCTCGTCGGCGACGTGGGGATGGTTCTCGTACACGAGCAGGTTCAGCGCCGCGGCCGCGACGGCCACGGCGAGGGCGGCGCCGAGCACCACCCGATCCGGGCCACGGCCCTCGCCGCCGAGCAGGCGCTCGCGGAGCGCCCGCCAGCGGTCGAGCGACGGCTCGGGCAGCGCCCAGGCCGCGAGGGCGACGCTTCCCAGCGACACCGCCTGCACGAAGGTGGCGAACGCGAGCTCCGCGAGATACCTCCCGGCCGAGGGCGACACCGTGGCGCTCGTGAGGGCGAAGACCAGGGCCACGCCCGCCGCCTGCCAGGGGCGGAACGACGCCCGGAGCCAGGCGCGCACGCGGTCGCAGCGCGGCGCGAGCACGGAGGCCACCAGGACCGCCTGGAGCGCGAGGGCAGCCAGCAGGAAGGGACGGCCGGCGGCGAGGGTGGCGAGCGGCTGCTGGTGCTGGTACCGGACTGCCTTGCCCGCATCGACCATCTGCAGGGCCACCGCCTGGCCGAGCACCGTCACCCCGAGCCAGAAGCCGAATCTCCTGAGCGGGCCGTGGAGCGTCGCGCCCAACGCGAGGAGGGCGAGGCCGGCAGCGAGGGGAAGCGCGAACTCGCCTCGGAGGAGGCCCTCGGCGTCCCGGAACCGGGGATCGAGGGCACTCCAGAGCACGAGGGCGAGGCCCGGCGCCAGCGCGACGGCCCGTTGGCGAATCGGAGGACGGTCCTTCTCCATGCGATCCGGTCGTCAGGGCCAAACCCGTGCCAACCGTGGCGGCCGCGCAAATCCTGCGCGGCCCCGGCGCCGCACCCGGCGCGGGCCCGGCCCTGAGGCCCTCCGGGAGCGCCCTGGCACGCAACTCGCTTCGCCGTGCACCTCGTGTGATCCGCCATGGGTCGATCGAAGAACGGAGGGCGGCGGCCCTGGGGGCGGCCGGCGTGCTCCGTCTCGCGGCGACCTTCGGCCTCCTGACGGGGCTGGTCGAGGGGCTCGTCTTCCTCGCGCTCCAGCGCCTCGCGTTCCTCGGGTGGTCGAACGGGCTCGTGGACGTCTCGCTGCCCATCCTCTGGATCGCCCCCGCGGTCTGCCTGCCGCTGTTCCTCGCACTGGGCGTCGTGGCCGCCGCGCTCCGGCCGCGCGTGCCCCGGCTGCTGGACACGCCCGGGTGCGTCCTCCTGTTCGGCGCGCTGGCCCTGGTGGACTGGATGGGCCTCGTCCTCCACGACCGCATCCACCGGGCCGCCGTCGTCCTGCTCGCGCTGGGCGCGGCGGTCCAGGCGGCCCGGTGGTCGGCACGGCACGAGGCCGGGGTCGCCCGGGCCATGGCCGTCG
>JBBIOF010000136.1:0-6551 GCA_037443505.1 Candidatus Rokuibacteriota bacterium | reverse complement strand
TTGCTGGTGGTGAGCACCACCGTGCGGCCACCCACGCGCTCGCGGGTGAACTCCCGCGGCGAGTTGCCGAGGTCGAAGCCCCGGAGGGGCTCGCCGCGGCGCTCGCCGGCGATCAGCACGGTACCCGGCGGCAGGGCCGCCGCGCGGCGGCGCGCCTCCTCGAGGTCGGTGGCGGGCACCACCGCGGCGCACCCGTTGGCCAGGGCGGCGATGATGGTGGTGCTGGCCCGCAGCACGTCCACCACCAGGACCGTAGTCGCCCGGAGCCCGGCGGCGGCCCCGGCCTCCGCGGTCGGGAGGA
Organism: Candidatus Rokuibacteriota bacterium; assembly: GCA_037443505.1. Classification (GTDB taxonomy): domain Bacteria; phylum Methylomirabilota; class Methylomirabilia; order Rokubacteriales; family CSP1-6; genus JBBIOF01. The sequence goes on along the minus strand of JBBIOF010000136.1, from coordinate 6,250 downwards.
CGTCGATGCGCACGCTAGCCCTGCCGGTCGCGCAGGGCCCGGATCCTGAGGCGCAGGGCGTTCAGGTTGATGAACCCCTCGGCGTCCCGCTGCCGGTACACCGTGTCCGCCTCGAAGGTGGCGAAGTCGGGCCGGTAGAGCGAGCGCGGGGAGCGGCGGCCGGTCACGGTGACGCTGCCCTTGTAGAGCGACAGGCGCACGGTGCCCGTCACGTCCCGCGCGCACTCGTCCATGAACGCCTGGAGCGCGCGGCGCTCGGGCGCGAACCAGTACCCGTAGTAGATCATCTCGGCGTAGCGTGGGACCAGCGAGTCGCGCAGGTGCAGCACCTCGCGGTCCAGGGTGAGCGACTCCAGGGCCCGCCGGGCCACGTGCAGGATGGTGCCGCCGGGCGTCTCGTACACGCCCCGCGACTTCATCCCCACGTAGCGGTTCTCCACCAGGTCCACGCGGCCCACGCCGTGCTCGCCGCCCAGCCGGTTCAGGTGGGTCAGCAGGTCCACCGGCCCGAGGCGGCGGCCGTCCACCGCCACCGGGTCACCATCCTCGAAGTCGATCTGCACCTCCAGGGGGACGTCGGGCGCCTCCTCCGGCGAGACGGTGAGCTGGAACATCTTGGCGGGCGGTGCCGCCCAGGGATCCTCCAGGACGCCGCCCTCGTAGGAGACGTGGAACAGGTTGCGGTCCGTGCTGTACGGCCGCTCGGTGGTCACCGGCACCGGGATGTCGTGCTTGCGGGCGAACTCGAGGAGGGCGGTCCGCGAGCCCAGCTCCCACTCCCGCCAGGGCGCGATGACGCGCAGGTGGGGCGCCAGCGCGGCATAGGTCAGCTCGAAGCGCACCTGGTCGTTGCCCTTGCCGGTGGCGCCGTGGGCGACGGCGTCGGCGCCCTCCCTCAGCGCGATCTCCACCTGCGCCCGGGCGATCAGGGGCCGCGCGATGGACGTGCCCAGCAGGTAGCTCCCCTCGTAGACCGCGTTGGCCCGGAGCATGGGGAAGATGAAGTCCCGCACGAACTCCTCGCGCAGGTCCACCACGTGGACCGCGCTCGCCCCCGTGCGGAGGGCCTTGTCCCGGATGGGCAGGAGCTCCTCCCCCTGCCCCAGGTCCGCGCAGAAGGCGACGACCTCGCACCGGTAGCGCTCGATGAGCCAGCGGAGGATCACCGAGGTGTCCAGGCCCCCGGAGTAGGCCAGGACCACGCGCCGGGGGTCAGGCATCTTCCAGCGACCCTCCCAGCAGGTCCAGGATCACCGCCTTCTGGGCGTGCAGGCGGTTCTCGGCCTGGTCCAGCACGATGCTCCGGGGCCCGTCCAGCACGGCGTCCGTGATCTCCTCCCCGCGGTGGGCGGGCAGGCAGTGCATGACCACCGCCGTCGGCCGCGCCGCGTCCACCAGCGCCTCGTCGATCCGGTAGCGTCCGAAGGCCTGCAGCCGCCGCTCGCGCTCCGCCTCCTGCCCCATGCTGATCCACACGTCGGTGTAGAGCACGTCGGCCCCGGCCGCGGCCTCGCGTGCGTCGTGGGTGACGGTGAGGCGGCCGCCCAGGCGCCGGACCGTCTCCTGCACGCGCGCCTGGGGCTCGTAGCCGGGCGGGCACGCCACGGTCATGGCGGTGCCCAGGAGGGCCCCCAGGATCAGGAGCGAGTGGCAGACGTTGTTGCCGTCGCCGATCCAGGCCAGCCGCATCCGCGCGGGATCCAGGCCCCGCTCCCACAGCGTGAAGTAGTCGGCCAGGGCCTGGCAGGGGTGCTCGAAGTCGCTGAGCCCGTTGATCACCGGGATGGTGGCGTAGCGCGCCAGCGTCTCCACCGTCTCGTGCGCGTAGACCCGGGCCGCGATCCCGTCCACCCAGCGCGACAGGTTGCGGGCCACGTCCGGCACGGACTCCCGCGTGCCCATGCCGATCTCGGGGCCCGCCAGGTAGACCGCGCGCCCGCCCAGCTGCACGATGCCCACCTCGAACGTGACCCGCGTGCGGAGGGAGGGCTTCTCGAAGATCAGGGCCAGCGTGCGCCCCGCCAGCGGCGCGCCCCGGCGCCCCGCCTTCCAGCCCTGCTTGAGCGCCGACGCCACCTGGAAGAGGTGGAGCGTCCGCTCCCGCGTGAGATCGGCGGAGGAGAGGAGGTGCGTCACCGCTCGCCCCGGGCCAGGACGCCGTCCAGGATCTCGAGGGCCCGGTCGCAGTCGCGCTCCTCCACGATCAAAGGCGGCGCCAGCCGCAGGACCCGCTCGCCCGCGGTGAGCACCAGCAGGCCCTGCTCGCGGCAGGCGTCCACCAGCGGGGCCGCCGGGCGCGACAGCTCCATCCCGATCAGGAGCCCCCGGCCCCGCACCTCGCGGACGACGCCGCGGCCCCCCGGGAGTGCCCGGAGCCGCTCCGCGAGGTAGCGGCCCGTCCGGGCCGCGCGCTCCGGGACCTTCTCCTCCAGGACGGTCGTCAGCGTGGCCAGGGCCACCGAGGCGACGAACGGGGTGCCGCCGAAGGTGGAGGCGTGGCTGCCCGGCGTGAGCGCCCGGGCCACCTCCTCGCGGGCCAGCATGGCCCCGATCGGGACGCCGTTGGCCAGCGCCTTGGCCACGGTCATGATGTCCGGCTCCGCGCCCCAGTGCTCGTAGGCCCAGAGGCGGCCGGTGCGGCCGACACCCGTCTGCACCTCGTCCAGGATCAGCAGGGCCCCCGAGGCGTCGCAGAGCTTCCGGAGCCCGGGCAGGTAGTCGTCGTCGGGGACGTGCACGCCGCCCTCGCCCTGCACGGGCTCCACCACCACCGCCGCCGTGCGGTTGTCGATGGCCCGCTCCATGGCCCGGAGGTCGTTGTAGGGCACGTGCTTGAAGCCGGGCACGAGCGGCTCGAAGCCCTGCCGGTACTTCTCCTGGCCGGTGGCCGTGAGCGCGCCCAGCGTGCGGCCGTGGAAGGAGTTGCGGGTGGCCACGATCTCGTAGCGGTCGGAGGCGAACCGCTCCCTGGCGTACTTCCGGGCCAGCTTGAAGGCCGCCTCGTTCGCCTCCGCCCCCGAGTTGCAGAAGAACACGCGGTCGGCGAAGGAGTGCTCGCAGAGCAGCTTCGCCAGGTGGATCTGGGGGGCCGTGTGGTAGAGGTTCGAGACGTGCAGCAGGGTGGCCGCCGCCTCGCGGATGGCGCCCGTCACCCGGGGGTGGCAGTGCCCGAGGCTCGTCACCGCGATGCCCGCCCCGAAGTCCAGGTACTCGCGCCCGTCGGAGTCCCAGACGCGCACGCCGTCGCCGCGGACCAGGCAGATGGGCGCCCGGGCGTAGTTGGGCGTGTGGTACCGCGCCGACCACTCGAGCAGCGTCCGGGTGTCCATGTCTCCCGCCTTCAGAGCACGATCTCGGTGCCGATGCCCTCCCGCGTGAACAGCTCCAGCAGGATGGCGTGCGGCAGCCGGCCGTCGATGATGTGGGCCTTCGCCGTGCCGCCCTCCAGGGCCCGGAGGGACGACTCCACCTTCGGCAGCATCCCCCCGCCGATGACGCCCTCCTGCACCATGTGCGCGGCGTCCTTGCGGGACAGCGTGCTGACCAGCCGCCCGGCGCGGTCCTCGATGCCCTGCACGTCGGTGAGGTGGATCAGCTTCTCGGCGCCCAGGGCCGCCGCCACCTCGCCCGCCACCAGGTCGGCGTTGATGTTGTAGGTCTCCCCCGCCCGGCCCACTCCCACGGGGGCGATCACCGGCACGAAGCCGTGCTCCTCCAGCAGGCGGATGGGCTCGGGGTCGATGGACTCCACCTCGCCCACCAGCCCGATGTCCACCTCCTCGCCGCTCGGGGTCCGGTGGGGCCGGCGGCGGGCCCGGATCAGGTCGGCGTCCTTGCCGCTGAGCCCCACGGCGCGGCCGCCGTGGTGGTTGATGAGCCCCACGATCTCCTTGTTGATCCTGCCCACCAGGACCATCTCGACGATCTCGACGGTCTCCTCGTCGGTGACCCGCATGCCCCCCACGAACCGCGGCTCCTTGCCCAGCCGCTTCATGAGGGCGCCGATCTGGGGCCCGCCCCCGTGCACGATCACCGGCCGGAGGCCCACGAAGTGCAGGAGGATGACGTCGAGCGCGAACGACTCCTTGAGGTCCGCCCGCTCCATGGCGGCGCCGCCGTACTTGATGACCACGGTCTTGCCCCGGAACTCCCGGATGTACGGGAGCGCCTCCATGAGGATCTCGGCGCGGCGGAGGGCGTCGTTCACAGGATGTACCTGGACAGGTCCTGGTCCCGGGTGATGTCGGCCAGGCGCTGCTGGACGTAGCCGGCGTCGACGACCACCCGCTTGCCCGGCAGGTCGGGCGCGTTGAACGACACGTCCTCCAGGAGCTTCTCCATGACGGTGTAGAGGCGGCGGGCGCCGATGTTCTCCGTGGCCGCGTTCACCTGCATGGCGATCTCGGCCACCGCCGCCACCGCGGCGGGCGTGATCTCGATGGTCACCTTCTCCGTCCTCAGGAGCTCCACGTACTGCCGGATCAGGGCGTTCCGGGGCTCCGTCAGGATGCGGACGAAATCGTCCTTCGTCAAGGGGTCCAGCTCCACGCGGATGGGGAAGCGGCCCTGGAGCTCCGGGATCAGGTCGGAGGGCTTCGCCACGTGGAAGGCCCCGGCGGCGATGAACAGGATGTGGTCGGTGCGCACGATGCCGTACTTGGTGGTGACCGACGAGCCCTCCACGATGGGCAGGAGGTCGCGCTGGACGCCCTCCCGGCTCACGTCCGGGCCGTGGCCGCCCTCGCGCCCGGCCACCTTGTCCAGCTCGTCGATGAACACGATCCCGGAGTTCTCGACCCGCCGGATGGCCTGGGTCACCACGTCCTCCTGGTCCACCAGCTTCTGCGCCTCCTCCTGCACCAGCAGGCGGCGGGCGTCCGCCACGCGCACGCGCCGGGTACGGGTGCGCCCCGGCAGGAGGTTGCCCAGCATCTCCCTGAGGTGGAGGCCCATCTCCTCCATGCCCTGGCCGGAGAAGACCTCCACGATGGGCATCACCGGCTGCTGGGTCTCGATCTCCACCATCCGGTCGTCCAGGCGCCCGGCGCGGAGCTGGGCCCGGAGCTTCTCGCGGGTGGCCTCGCGCGAGCCCGGCCCCACCTCCTCCAGCGAGCCCGACGAGTAGGGCTCCGCCCCCCGCCGGGGCAGCAGCAGGTCGAGGAGGCGGTCCTCCGCCAGCTGCTCCGCCCTCTCCCTGACCTCCGCCGTGCGCTCGGCCCGGACCATGGTGACGGCCAGCTCGGTCAGCTCGCGGATCATCGACTCGACGTCGCGCCCCACGTAGCCCACCTCGGTGTACTTGGAGGCCTCCACCTTGATGAAGGGGGCCTGGGCGAGCCGGGCCAGGCGGCGGGCGATCTCGGTCTTCCCCACGCCCGTGGGGCCGATCATGATGATGTTCTTCGGCGCCACCTCGTCCCTGAGCTCGGGCGGCAGGCTCTGCCGGCGCCACCGGTTGCGGAGCGCGATGGCCACGGCCCGCTTGGCGCGGTCCTGGCCCACGATGTAGCGGTCCAGCTCGGCGACGATCTGCGCGGGCGTGAAGCCGGGCTCGATGCTCACAGCACTTCCACCGTGATGTGGTCGTTGGTGAAGACGCAGATGCCGGCCGCGATCCGCATGGCCTCGGTGACCACCGCCTTGGCGTCGAGCGCCGAGTGCGCCACCAGCGCGCGGGCGGCCGCCAGCGCGTACGGGCCGCCGGACCCGATGCCGATGAGCCCGTCGTCGGGCTCGATGAGGTCGCCGGTGCCGGAGACGATGAACGCGTGCTCCCGGTCGGCCACGGCCAGCAGGGCCTCCAGGCGGCGCAGCACCCGGTCGGCCCGCCAGTCCTTGGCCAGCTCCACGGCCGCTCGCGGCAGGTTCCCCCGGTGCTCCTCCAGCTTGGCCTCGAACCGGGCGAAGAGCGTGAAAGCGTCCGCGGCGGCGCCCGCGAAGCCCGCCAGCCCCTGGTCGTGGTGGAGCTTCCGCACCTTGCGCGCCCCGGCCTTGACCACCGTGTTGCCGATGGTCACCTGGCCGTCACCGGCCATGGCCACCTGCCCGCGGTGCCGGACGCTCAGCACGGTGGTCGCGCGGAGGGCCCCGGCGCTCACCGGCCGCTCACCGCCGCCTCGGGCGTGACGGCCCGCGCCCGGGGGTGGGCCGCGTCGTACACGCGCATCAGGCGGTCGGTGCTCACGTGCGTGTAGCGCTGCGTGGTGCTGAGCCGGCTGTGCCCCAGGAGGCCCTGGATGAGCCGCAGGTC
>JBBIOF010000135.1:0-6570 GCA_037443505.1 Candidatus Rokuibacteriota bacterium | reverse complement strand
TCGGGGTGTGGCGCAGCCCGGTAGCGCACCTGCTTTGGGAGCAGGGGGCCGGAGGTTCGAATCCTCTCACCCCGACCATCACGATTGGTCGTCGGTGGAGCCCTCGCCCGGGTAGGTCACCTCGGTCCCGCGGACGCGCGCCCAGCGCGTCATCGCGTGGGGCTCGGCCCGCTCCGGGCCGAGGATGTGCAGCACCGTCACCCCCCGAGCGGTCAGGGCGTCGGCCACCAGCGAGCGGTGACAGCGCCAGGGAACGGACTCGGCGCACATGATGGCGGTCGGCCGCGTGCGGGCCCGGGCCACCAGCGCTGCCAGCGCCTCCCGGAACGCGTCGGTCTGCATGTAGTCCGCGTAGCCGCGGAAGCTCGCGTTGCGCCAGGCGGTGTTGATCGAGTCGGGGCGGGCGCGTCGCAGTCCGCCCAGGTCGGCCAGGTGGACGTACTCGATCCCGGCCGGCTGCAGGGCCGCCGGCAGGGACTCCCGGTTGAACTGGGCATTGCGCCGGGAGCGCGGAACCGTGCGGATGTCGGCCAGGCAGCGGACGCCGTGAGCGTCGAGGAGCCGGACCAGCTCCTCGAGGGGACGCGTGCCGTGACCGATGGTCCAGATGGTCACCGGCCCGCGGGCTGCCGGCCGTCCCGGCTTCACCGGCTCGGAGCGCCCCACGGCGCCGGCCGGGGCTTTGCGAACCCCTCGCGTCGGAGGATCGCGGCGACGTCGCGGCCGCCCGCGTACACGTCGGCTACGGTCCGCCCGTAGACGTCCTCGCCCTTCGGCAAGATCGTCACCGGCCCCTCCCTGAGCAGCTCCGCCAGGCGTCGCGCCGCCATGAGCGACCGCGGCTGCCCCCGCTCCGGCGCATCGATCCCACGGAGGCGGATCGCCTGCCCCCCGACGTAGAAGGTATCCCCGTCCGCTACCCGGATGGCGGCGGGATTCACCCGCATGGGCCTGGGCGGCATCCGGCGCACCCTGGCCGGTGGGGTCCCCCAGGCTCCCCAGGACCGGACGAGCGGGAAGCGGGCCACTCCCGGCAGGGTCCCGGGATCCCTGGCAGTGGCCTCCGCGGCTCCGGCCAGGAGCAGGGGGATCACGGCGAGGACCGTCACGCAGGGGCGCGCGCTCACGTGTCTGGTCTACACCGGCTCGGCCTCCCGGCGGAAGGTCCACAATTCCTGACACATCGGGCTCGTCGGGAAGGTCCACCACGGTCACCACCGTGACGTTGTCCGACGAGCCCGCGGTGAGCGCCAGGTCGACCAGCAATCGCGCGTAGTCGGAGGCCCGACCCTCCGCCGTCTGGAGACATTCGCGAAAGAGGTCGGCGACCGCCTCCGGGCGCACCACGTCCCAGAGCCCGTCCGTGGCGAGGACGACCAGGTACGGCGTCCCGGCCCGGGGAAGGCCCGCCGTCACGATCGAGGGCGTCGCGACGAGCCCCACCGGGTGGAACCAGGTGTCGCCGAAGGCCCGGGCGACCATGACCCCGTGCTGGCCGCGCATGAGATAAGGGCCCTCGACCTCGCCGCCCATGACCCGGATGCGCGCCAGCTCTCCGGGCTCCGTGGCGCGGTGCGCGGGCGTCACGAGCCACGGGCCAGCCGGCGTGACCAGCGCGAGCTGGCTGTCGCCGACCCACGCCACGGTGAGGTCGGAGTCCGTGATCCACGCGGTGCACGCCGTGGTCCCCGTGAGGGCGTGAACTGAGGCTGCCTCGGCCACGACCGCGTACGCCCGGACGAAGGCCTCCCGCGGCCCGGTGCCCTCTCGCAGCGAGTGGAGGAAGGCATCGTGCAGCATCTCGGCCGCGAGCCGGGCCACCACGGCGCCCCCGTGGCCGTCGTAGACGCCGCAGAAGGTGGAGGGCCGGACACCGCCGCCCTCCCGGACGACGACGTGCCGGTCCTCCATGGTCAGGCGCTGTCCCACGACTCCGGCCTGGTGGATGGCTCGCACGGTGAGCGGAATCCTAGCGCGGCCCGCGGCCCCAGGGTACCGGCGGCAGGGGGGCGAGGCCGGAGGGAGCCAGGCTCCCCGGCAGACGCGGAGGCGTCCCGTCCGTGCCGGGGCGTCCGCGGTTTCCCCGGGGTGACTACAATGGGGTGTTCCCTCCCGGGGGGTGCGGAATGAGACGGTGGAGCCCCCTCCTGCTCCTGGCGGCGCTCCTCACGGGTGGCCTCGCCCCGGCGTGCGCCTCCGCGCCGCCGGGCCCGCTGAGCCCGCTGGTGGTCGGCTGGGAACGCTACCTCAAGATCGAGTGGGAAGCCGTGCCGGCGGAGGGGCGACCGACCCTCAACGGCTACGTGATCAACGACTGGGGAGTGCCGGCGGGCCGGATCCGCCTCCTCGCCGAGACCCTGGACGCGGAGGGCCGGATCCTGGCCCAGGAGGTGACCTGGCTCCTGCCCCGGGTGCTCATGCCCGGCACGCGCGCCTACTTCGAGATCCCGGCCCCGCGCGCCGGGCCCGCCTACCGCGTGAGCGTCTTCTCCTTCGACTGGATCGACGTGGACCGCCGCCGACCCTGGCTCTGGTAGCAGGGGCGTCCGTGCCTGCGGGCCGCGAGCCGCGACGCGACACGTCGCGTGCGGGACGCCGGGGCCCCTGGTCGGCCGTGACTGCCGGTCGACCGGTGTGTGAGAATGTCGGGGACGCGCCTGTAGCTCAGTGGACAGAGCGTCGGACTTCTAATCCGAGGGTCGCAGGTTCGAATCCTGCCAGGCGCGCCAGCTCACGTCGGTGGGGTTGCGGGGCGCCGTCAGGAACCGCCCAGCCCCATGTAGGCCTCGCGTACCACGGGATTCCGCGCGAGGTCCGCGGTGCTCCCCGCGAGGGTCACGCGGCCCGAGTCCAGGACGAAGCCGCGGCCGGCCAGTTCGAAGGCGGTCGTCACGTCCTGCTCCACCAGGAGGATCGAGATCCCGGAGCGCCGGTTGATCTGGAGCAGCGCGTCGCTCAGGGTCTCCACCACCCGCGGCGCCAGGCCCAGGGACAGCTCGTCGATCATGAGCAGGGCCGGCCGGCTCATGATGCCCCGCCCGATGGCGCACATCTGCTGCTCGCCGCCGGACAGCGTGCCGGCGTCCTGGCGGCGCCGCTCGGCGAGCACGGGGAAGATCGAGAAGACCAGCTCCAGGTCCTGCCGGATGGCGGCGTCTCCGTCCCGGCGCAGGTAGGCTCCCATGAGCAGGTTGTTCTGCACGCTCATGGAGGCGAAGAGCCGCCGGCCCTCGGGCACGTGGGCGATGCCGGCCCGCAGCACCTGGGCCGGCGTGGCGTGCGTCAGGTCTCGCCCGAGCAGGGTGATGCGCCCGCTGGTGGCGGGCACGAGCGCGGAGATGGTCCTGAGGAGCGTGCTCTTGCCGGCCCCGTTGGATCCCACCAGGCAGATGATCTCGCCGTGGCGCACGTCGAGGTCCACGTCCCAGAGGACCCGCACGTCGCCGTAGCCCGAAGACACGCCGCGCAGATCGAGCAGGGGCTCGCTCACGGCGGCGTGGCTCCGTGCGCGCGCGAGGCCCAGCGCGAGCCGAGGTAGGCCTCGACCACGCGCGGGTCCTCGACGATGGCCCGGGGCGGGCCCTCGGCGATCAGCTCGCCGTGGTGCAGCACCACGAGCCGCGAGCAGAGCGCGACGACCACCTTCATGAGGTGCTCGATGAGCAGGATGGTGATGCCGCGATCGGCCAGCGTCCGGATGAGCCTGAGGGCCCGGTCGATCTCGACGGGGTTGAGGCCGGCGTTGACCTCGTCGAGCAGCAGCACCCTGGGGTTCATGGCGAGGCTCTTGGCCAGCTCGAGCCGCTTGCGGTCGGCCAGGGGCAGGGCGGAGGCCGGCGCCGCGGCCTGGTCCGCCAGGCCGACGAACCGCAGGTGCTCGAGGGCCGCGGCCTTCGCCTCGGCGAGACTCGCGGCCCGGGCGGCGAAGAGGGCGCCGGCCGCCACGTTCTCCAGCACGGTCATGCGGGGGAACGGCTGCACCACCTGGAACGTCCGGGCGACGCCCAGCCGCGAAATCTGGTGCGGCCTGCGCCCGTCGATGCGGCGGCCGTCGAAGTAGATCTCCCCGCCGCTCAGCCGGTGGACGCCGGTGACGAGGTTCACCAGGGTCGTCTTGCCGGCGCCGTTGGGGCCGATCAGCCCCACGATCTCCCCCGCCCGGAGGGCGAAGGAGACCTGGTGCAGCGCCCGCAGCCCACCGAAGAAGCGCGAGACGCGCCGGAGCTCGAGGATGGGCGTCACGCGCCGCGCCCGGCCGCCGCGCGGCGGCGCCCGCCCACGGCCAGGAGGCCGCCGGGCAGGAAGAAGATGAGCGCCACGATGATGAGGCCCAGGAGGCCGGCGTGGATGGTGAGGAAGTTGCGCCAGACCAGCTCCTCGAGCGCCAGGAAGACCACGGCGCCCAGCACGGGCCCCGCCACGGTGCCGGCGCCGCCCAGGAGGACCATCACGATGGGCTTGACGGAGTGGAGGACGTCGAAGACGTCGCCCGGCTCGATGTAGTTCACCCACGTGGCATACACGGCCCCTGCAGCGCCCACGAACACCGCCGACAGCGCGAAGGCCGTCGTCTTGTAGAGGGTGGTGTCCACGCCCACCATGCTGGCCGCGTCCTCGTTCTGCTGGATGGCGCGGAGCCCGAAGCCCAGCCGGTTCCGGCTCACCGCGGCAGCGGTGGCGAGCGTGAGCAGGGCGAGGCCCAGCATGACGAAGTAGAAGACGCGCGCCTGGGCGGTGACCTCGAGGCGCAGGATGGGCAGGTTGAGGCCCATGCCGCCCCCCGTGAGGCCGGTGGCGCTGTTGGCGAGCTCGCGCAGCACCTCGCCCACCACCAGGCTCGCGATGGCGAAGTAGTGGCCGCGGAGCCTGAGGATGGCGAGGCCCAGGGCGCCGGCGAAGAGGGCGGTGACCGCGGCGGCCAGCGGCCAGGCGGCCCAGAGGGGCAGGCCCCGGGTCTGGGCGATGGCCCCGGCATAGGCGCCCAGGCCGAAGAACGCCGCGGTGGCGAAGGACGGGTAGCCGGCCAGGCCGCCGATGAGGTTCCACGACAGCGCCAGCACGCTGTACATCATCATGATGGTGGCCAGGCGGACCAGGTAGTTGCCGCCAGCGAACGGAAGCGCGGCGAGCGTCGCGGCCAGGAGCAGAACGCCCGCGGCCCTCACTCGTAGCCCCTCCGGCCCAGGAGCCCGGTGGGGCGGACCAGCAGCAGCACGATCAGCAGCACGAAGGACACGGTGAGGGCGTGCTCGGGGCCGAAGAGAAGCGCGCTGAAGCTCTCGATGACGCCCAGGGCGAGGCCCCCCACCATGGCGCCGCCGATGCTCCCGAGCCCGCCCAGGACGCAGATCACGAAGGCCTTGCCCAGGTAGCCGCTGCTGTTCAGGGGCGAGATGGGGAAGATGAGGCTCAGGAGGCTGCCGGCGGCCCCGGCCATCACGGCGCCCAGCCCGAAGGTCACGGCATAGATGCGCTTGACGTTGACGCCCATCAGTTCGGCCGCCTCCCGGTCCATCCGCACGGCGACGATGGCCCGGCCGATGCGCGAGGCCTCCAGCAGCCAGGCCAGCAGGCCGGTGAGCAGCAGGGCCAGGGCCATGGCGGCCACCCGGTCCAGCGGCATGACGACGCCGCCCAGGCTCACGGTGCCGAGGGGCGACTCCAGGTTGACCTTCCGGTAGTCGGCCTTGAAGGCCAGCAGCATCGCGTTGTTGAGGAGGAGGTCCAGGCCGAACGTGAGGATGAGCGTGGTGAGCACCGGCGCCGTGATGACCGGATTGATGACGCCCGCCTGGAGGGCCCACGCCAGCGCGAAGAGGAGCGCCCCGGCCAGCACGACGGAGACGAACGGGTGGATGCCCCAGGCGGTGTAGGCGAAGTAGGCGACGTAGGACCCCAGGACGATGAACGAGCCGTGGAGGATGTTGATGACGTTGAGCACGCCCCAGACGAGCGAGAACCCCACCGCGATGCACGCGTAGAGGCCGCCCAGGACCAGCCCGTTGGCCAGGACCTGGAGGATCAGCACCGGCGACGGCGGGCGGCTACTTCACGCCGACCCTGAACTCGGCCTGCTTGATCTCGTCGGGGTAGATGACGACGGGGCGGCCGTCCTGGATCTGGAAGACGGGCGGCTTGAGCGAGACGATCTGGCCCGTGGGCCCGAACCTGACCGGCCCGAAGAAGGTCACGACCTCCATGGCGGCCAGGGCGTCGCGCACCTTCCGGGGGTCGAGGGTGCCGGCTCGCTCGATGGCGAGCTGCAGGATGGCGCCGGCCGCGCTGGCGGAGGCCTCGGCGTAGTCGGGCACGGCGCTGTACTTCGCCTGGAAGAGCTTGTTGTAGTTCTCGGTCGTCCCGAACACGTCGGCACCCCGGTAGCGGACGGCGGGATGCCACCACGCGGCGCTCGACACGTTCTCCGCCATCTTGCCCGTGGCCTCCACGAACTCCTTGTAGGCCGGGCCCGCGATCATGGTGACCACCGGCGCCGTGATCCCGAGGTCGGCCATCTGCTTGCGGATCAGGATCAGGTCGTTGATGTAGCCGGTGGCGAAGATCCACTGGGGC
>JBBIOF010000134.1:0-6574 GCA_037443505.1 Candidatus Rokuibacteriota bacterium | reverse complement strand
TGGTCGCGGTGGGCGCCCTGCAGGTCTCGTCCGCGACGTTCGGGGCGCCCGCAGCCTCGCGGCTGACCCTGCTCGGCCTGCCGCTGGCCATCGACTCGCCGCCCCTCGTGGAGGACTGGCGCCACCGGGAGATCCTGGCGCGGCTGGTGGCGGACAGCGCGGGCGCGCCGGCGACGGTGAGCGTGGTGCCGAACCACGCGTTCTTCTCGGTGGCGAACTTCCGCTACTTTGGCGTGCGCGACGGGCTTGCCCTCCGGTTCGTCCGCGCCTGGGACCAGGAGCCGATCGGCGTCGAGTACATGATCACCAAGACGGGCGACGTGGGCCCCGCGTTCACCGCCGAGAAGCCCCGGCGCATCGCGGAGCGCCTGGCGTCGGACCCCTACCTGGCACGGGTGTTCCCGGTGATCGGGGAGTGGCGGCTCCCGGACGGCTCCACGGCGGCCGTGCGCGCCCGCCGCCTGCCCCGCGACCTCGACGTCGCGCCCGACCGGCTGGCCGTGGAGATCGAGCGCGCCTTCGTCCGGCGGCTCCCCGAGTTCGCGGCCGACGTCCGCGGGCTCGACGTCGAGCTGGAGTACGGCCGCGACGTGCTGCTGGGTCGCATCCGGCGGGCCCGGGTCCGGATGGCGGAGGCCACGGTGGGCGAGCTGCGGCGCCGCGGCGCGGCGCGGCTGCGCGTGCACGACCTGGAGATCGTGCTGGACGACGTCCTGGTGAACCCCCTGAGTGCGCACGCGGCGGGCCGGCTCGATCCGCTCGACATCGGCCGGGTCCGCCTGGCCCGCGCCCGGATCGACGACGCCGACTTCCAGGCCTTCCTCGGTGGGCTCAAGGGCTTCCGCCACGCCACCGTGCGCCTGGAGGAGGGCGCGCTGCGGTTCAGCCTGCGCCAGCCCGGGCCCGACGTCGAGGCGCGCGTCCGGATCGTCGCCGCGGCCGACCGGCCGTTCGGCCTGCTGAGCGACGGCGTGAGGCTCGGCGGCGTGCCGGTGCCGGGACCGCTGGTGGACTGGGTGATGCGGAACTTCGACCCGTCGGTCAAGATCGCCGCCCGGCTGCCGATGCCGCTGGAGGTCGGCGCCGTGACCGTCTCGCCGGCTGCGGCCCGGATCGGACCCGACGGCCGCTGAGGAAAGGGAAGCCCGCATGCGGGAGTCGCTCCAGGCCAGGAAAGCCCGCGCCCGGAAGCTGGTGAGGCTGCTGGAGCGGGCGTACCCCGACGCCAGGATCGCGCTGGACTTCAGGACACCCCTGGAGCTGCTGGTGGCCACCATCCTGGCCGCCCAGTGCACCGACGAGCGGGTGAACACGGTGACGCCCGCCCTGTTTGCGCGGTACCGGACGGCGGCCGACTACGCGCGGGCCCGGCCGGCCGAGCTGGAGGCGCAGATCCGCTCCACCGGGTTCTTCCGGGCCAAGGCCCGGGCCATCATCGCCATGGCGAGGGCGCTGGTCGCCGAGCACGGCGGCGAGGTCCCGCGGAGCCGCGAGGCGCTGGTGAAGCTGCCCGGCGTGGGGCTCAAGACGGCCAACGTCGTCCTCGGCAACGCGTTCGGCCAGGAGGCGATCGCCGTGGACACGCACGTGTTCCGCGTGTCGCAGCGGCTGGGGCTGGCCAGGGCGGACGACCCCGACCGGGTGCACGACCAGCTGACCGAGGTGCTGCCCCGCGGGAAGTGGACACGGACCTGCCACCTGTTCCAGGCGCACGGCCGGCGGACCTGCGTGGCGCGGGCCCCGCGGTGCCCCGTGTGCCCGGTCCGGGCGCTGTGCCCGTGGCCCGGCAAGACCGGGTAGCGCCTGACCCCGGCCGGACGCGGCGGTTTCGTTGACACGCTGTGTCTTTTCGTGTAGGCTACCGTTTTGTCGATTTTTGCTGATTGCATGCCCACTTAGGGGAGTCCCAGCAAGAGGAAACGATGCCGACGCCGATCGTGCAGGAGAGTGAGATCGACCGCAAGTGGTACGTCGTCGACGCCGACGGGCAGGTGCTGGGGCGCCTGGCCAGCCGGGTCGCGACGATTCTTCGCGGCAAGCACAAGCCCACCTTCGCCCCCCACCTCGACGTCGGCGACCACGTGGTGGTCGTGAACGCGGGGAAGGTGCGCCTGACCGGCAGGAAGCTGCGGGACAAGACGTACCGCTGGCACACCGGCTACATCGGCGGCCTCCGCGAGGTCAACGCCGAGACGATGCTCAAGACGCATCCCGAGCGGGTCATCGAGTGGGCCGTGCAGGGAATGCTCCCCAAGAACCGGCTGGGCCGCGCGATGGCCAGGAAGCTCAAGGTCTACCGCGGGGCGGAGCACCCGCACCGGGCCCAGCAGCCCGAGCCGCTGCGGCTTGGAGGGACCCGCTGATGGCCGTGCTCGACCGCTTCTACGGTACCGGTCGCCGCAAGACCTCGGTGGCCCGCGTGTGGCTCCGCCCGGGCGGCGGCCGCATCGTGGTCAACCGGCGCGCCTTCGAGGACTACTTCCCGCGCGAGACGCTGCGCATGATCATCGCGCAGCCGCTGCAGGTGACCAACACCGCCGGCCAGTTCGACGTCCTCGCCAACGTCTGCGGCGGCGGCCCGACGGGGCAGGCCGGCGCGCTGCGTCACGGCATCGCCCGCGCGCTGGTGAGCTACGACGCCGAGCTCCGTCAGGCCCTGAAGAAGGCCGGCCTCCTCACGCGTGACCCCCGGATGCGGGAGCGCAAGAAGTACGGTCAGCCCGGCGCCCGGCAGAAGTTCCAGTACTCCAAGCGGTAACGCGGGAGGCCCGGGCGTGATCCGCGTCGCCGTTGCCGGAGCCAGCGGCTACATGGGGGCGGAGCTGCTCCGGCTCCTCCTCCGCCACCCCCACGTGGAGGTGACGGGCGTCACCTCCGACCGGCTGGCCGGCGAGCCGCTGACCCGGGCGTACCCGCACCTGCGCGGCCTCACCGCCCTCGCGTTCCACGCGCTGGACGCCGAGTGGCTCGCGTCGGTCGCCGACGTCGTCTTCCTGGCGCTGCCGCACATGGAGTCCCAGAAGGTCGTCCCCGTGCTGCGGCGTCGGCGGGTGCGGGCCATCGACCTGTCCGCGGACTACCGGCTGCGGAACCCGGAGGACTACCGGGTGTGGTACCGTGCCGCGCACACCGACGCCGAGGGGCTCGCGGAGGCCGTCTACGGGCTGCCCGAGCTGCACCGGAAGGCCATCGCGTCGGCCTCGCTGGTGGCCTCGCCGGGCTGCTACCCGGTGGGCGCCGTCCTCGCGCTGGCGCCGCTCCTGCGGCACGGGATGGCGAGGACGCAGGACATCGTGATCGACGGCAAGTCGGGCGTGAGCGGCGCCGGGGCCCAGGGGCGCAGCGTGGACCCCATGTACCTCTACACGGAGGCCAACGAGAACGTGCAGGCCTACGCCGTGGCCTCGCACCGGCACACCCCGGAGATCGAGCAGGAGCTGTCGGCGCTGGCCGGGGAGGCGGTGACGGTGACCTTCACGCCGCACCTGCTGCCCCTGAACCGGGGGTTGTTCACCACGGCCTCCGCCCCGCTGACCGGCCCCCTGACCACGGCCGAGCTGGTGGCGGTGTACCGCGAGTTCTACGCGGGCGAGCCGTTCGTGCGGGTGCTCGGCGAGGGCGAGCGTCCCACCACGCGCGCGGTCGTCGGGTCGAACTACTGCGACGTGACGGTGGTCGCCGACCGGCGCGCGCGGCGGGCGGTGTGCCTGAGCGCCATCGACAACCTGGGCAAGGGCGGCTCGGCCAACGGCGTCCAGGTCCTCAACATCCTGCAGGGCTGGAACGAGCGGACGGGTCTCGAGGCTCCGCCGGTGTACCCCTAGTGCCGGAGACCAGTCTCTTCGAGGCGCGGCCGGACGAGTTCGAGTGGCTTGAGGGAGGGGTCACCGCCGTCCCGGGGATCCTGGCCGGGGGTGTGGCGGCCGGCGTCAAGCCGGGGGGCAAGAAGGACCTGGCGCTGATCTACTCGCCGACGCCGGCGCGGGCGGCGGCGGCGTTCACCTCCAACCAGGTCAAGGGCGCGCCGGTGCTGGTCTCCATGGAGCACGCGCGCGGCGGGATCGCCCAGGCCATCGTGGCCTCCAGCGGCTGCGCCAACGTCTGCACCGGCGAGCAGGGCATCCGCGACGCCCGGGAGATCGCGAAGCTGGTGGGCGACAGCCTGCGGGTGCCCGCGAACCACGTACTGATCGCCTCCACCGGCGTCATCGGCGTACCGCTGCCCATGGACCGCATCCGGGCGGCGGTGCCCCGCCTGGTCAAGGCGCTCTCGCCGCAGGGGGGGCGCGCGGCGGCCGAGGCCATCACGACGACCGACACCCGCCCCAAGGAGGCGGCGCTCAGGGTCGAGGTGAACGGCCGGCCGGTGACCATCGGCGGCATCGCCAAGGGGGCGGGGATGATCGAGCCCAACCTGGCCACGATGCTGTGCTTCATCACCACGGACGCCGTGATCGCCACGCCGGAGCTCCAGCGCGCGCTGAAGGGAGCGGTGGAGCGCTCGTTCAACCGGATCACGGTGGACGGTGACCAGTCCACCAGCGACACGGTGGCCGTCCTGGCCAACGGCCTCGCCGAGAACGCGCCCCTCGAGCGCGGGGGCCGGGGCCTCCGGCAGTTCAGCCGCGGCCTGGAGGCGCTCACGGCGCGCCTGGCCGCCATGCTGGTGGCCGACGGGGAGGGGGTCACGCGGCTGGTCACCATCGTGGTGCGCGGGGCGGCCACCCGGCGGGAGGCCCTCCTGGCCGCCCGGAGCGTGGCCAACTCGCTCCTGGTGAAGACCGCCATCAACGGCCAGGACCCCAACTGGGGCCGGATCATGATGGCCCTGGGCAAGTCCCCGGCCCGCGTGGACCAGAACCGGGTCGCCATCGCCTTCGACGACGAGGTGGTCGTGGAGCAGGGAGTGCTCAAGGAGGGCACGCGTCTGGACCGGATTCGCGAGATGATGGGGAAGCGGGCGTACGCCATCACCATCGACCTGGGGCTGGGGCGGGGGGAGGACCGGGTCCTTACCTGCGACCTCAGCGAGGAGTACGTGCGGATCAACGCGAAGTACACCACGTAGCGCACCATCACGCACGCTGCGCCACTCGGTGCGGGGCGGCGGGCCGCGGCCCCGACGCGCAGCGGAGGAACAACCGAAGGAGGAGCCATGGCGGCACTGACCATGAAGGAGCTGCTGGAGGCCGGAGTGCACTTCGGCCACCAGACCAAGCGCTGGAACCCGAAGATGCAGAAGTACATCTTCGGCGAGCGCAACGGCATCTACATCATCGACCTGCAGAAGACGCTCAAGAAGTTCCGCGAAGCGTACGCGTTCGTGCGGGACCTGGCCTCGCGGGGCGGCAGCGTCCTCTTCGTGGGCACCAAGAAGCAGGCCCAGGACACCGTGTTCGAGGAGGCCACGCGCTGCGGCATGTTCTACGTCAACCAGCGCTGGCTGGGCGGCACGCTCACCAACTTCCAGACCATCCGCAAGTCCATCGCCCGGTTGAAGAAGCTGGAGGAGATGAAGGAGACGGGCGAGATGGAGCGCCTGCCGAAGAAGGAGGCCCTCATCCTGGACCGGGAGCGGGAGAAGCTGGAGAAGGCCCTGGTGGGCATCAAGGCCATGGAGCAGCTGCCGTCCGCGGTCTTCATCATCGACCCCCGCAAGGAGAAGATCGCGGTGGCGGAGGCCCAGCGCCTGGGCATCCCCATCGTGGCCATCGTGGACACCAACTGCGACCCGACCGGGATCGACTACCCGATCCCCGGCAACGACGACGCCATCCGCGCGGTGCGGCTGGTGACGTCCCGCATCGCCGACGCCATCCTGGAAGGGCGCGGTGCGCTGACCAAGGAGGAGGCGGAGGAGGCGGCCGCGCCGGCCGCCGAGGCCGAGGTGGCGGCGGCCGCCCCGGCGGAGGCGTAGGCATGGCGTCGGGCGCGCAGCTGGTGAAGGAGCTCCGCGACCGGACGGGCGCGGGGGTGATGGACTGCAAGGAGGCGCTGGAGGCCACCCGGGGCGACCTGGACGCCGCCGTGGAGTACCTGCGCAAGAAGGGGCTGGCCTCGGCCGCCCGGCGGGCACACCGGGAGACGCGGGAGGGCGTGGTGGCCGCCTACATCCACCCGGGGGCGAAGCTCGGGGTGCTCATCGAGGTGGACTGCGAGACCGACTTCGTCGCCCGGACGGACGCGTTCCAGGAGCTGGTGAAGGACCTGGCCATGCAGGTGGCCGCGGCGAACCCCGCCTGGGTGCGGCGCGAGGACGTGCCGCCGGAGGTGGTGGACAAGGAGCGGGAGATCTACCGGGGGCAGATGGCGGACCAGAAGAAGCCCCCGCACGTGCTGGAGAAGATCATCGAGGGCAAGCTGGAGAAGTTCTTCGGCGAGCAGTGCCTGCTGGAGCAGGCGTTCATCAAGGACGCCACCGGGAAGACCAGGGTGGGCGACCTCGTGGCCGGCGTGACCGCCAGGACCGGCGAGCACATCGTCGTCAAGCGGTTCGCGCGCTTCCAGGTCGGCGAGGGCGGCTAATGACTCTCGCAGAATATGTTAAAGGTCATGTCAGAAGCTAAGGCCCGCG
>JBBIOF010000133.1:0-6588 GCA_037443505.1 Candidatus Rokuibacteriota bacterium | reverse complement strand
CGGGGGAGGTCGAGGCCCTCCAGGGGATGAGGCGCCGCAGCACGTCACCGCTCTAGCCGCCCAGGAAGATCCGCCGGACCTCGGGCGAGCGCAGGAGGTCCTCCGAGCGCCCCTCCAGCACGGTGCGTCCGGACTCCAGCACGTAGCCCCGGTGGGCGAGGGCCAGCGCGCGCTCGACGTTCTGCTCGATGAACAGCACGGCGATGCCCTGCCGGTTGATGGCCCGGATCACCTCGCTGATCTGGTCGACGATGCGGGGGGCCAGGCCCAGGAAGGGCTCGTCGATCATGAGGAGCCGCGGCCGCGCCATGAGGCCCCGGGCGATGGCCACCATCTGCTGCTCGCCGCCGGAGAGCGTGTGCGCGAGCTGCTCGGCCCGCGCGCGGACCAGGGGGAACAGGTCGGCCACCCACCGGAACTGCTCCTCGCGCGCCGCGCGCGCGGCCGGGTGGTAGGCGCCCAGCCAGACGTTCTGGCGGACGGTCAGGTACGGGAAGAGCCGCCGGCGCTCCAGCACGTGGGCGAGCCCCTCGCCCACGATGCGGTGCGCCGGCAGGCCGGCAATGGGGCGGCCGCGGAAGACGATGCGCCCCGTCCGCGGCCGGACCAGCCCCGAGACCGAGTTCATCAGCGTGGACTTGCCGGCGCCGTTGGGCCCCAGCAGGGCGACCACCTCGCCCTCGCCCACGCGGAGGTGGGCGCCCCAGAGGACCTGGTAGTCGCCCAGCAGGACGTCGAGCCCGGCGACCTCCAGCATGGGGGTCACGCGCGCCGCCAGGCCTCGCCGAGGTAGGCGTCGATCACCCGGTGGTCGCGCATGATCTCGGCCGGCGGGCCGTCGGCGATCAGCTCGCCCAGCTGGAGGGCGAGGATCCGCTGGGCGAGGTCCATGATGACCCGCATGTTGTGCTCGATCACCACCAGCGTGAGTCCCCGCGCGTGCAGGTCGCGCACCAGCCGCACCAGTCCGGGGATCGTCGCCTGGTCCACGCCCCCGGTCACCTCGTCCAGCAGCAGCAGCCGGGGCCGGGTCGCCAGCGCCCGCGCCAGCTCGAGCCGCTTGCGCTGGCCGGTGGACAGGCCCCGCGCGTGGGCGTGCGCCCGGTCGCCGAGCCCAACGGCCTCCAGCGCCTCGCAGGCGGCCCGGCGCGCCTCGTCGACGTCCCGGGTCCTCTGGAAGGCGCCGATCATCACGTTCTCCAGCGCCGTCATCTCGGCGAAGGGGCGGAGCTTCTGGAACGTGCGGGCCACGCCCAGGCGGCTGATCTCGTCGGGCCGGCGGTGGGTGACGGGGCGGCCGTCCAGCAGCACCTCGCCGGCGTCGGGGCGCGCGAAGCCGGTGATCAGGTCGAACAGCGTGGACTTGCCCGCGCCGTTGGGCCCGATGATCCCCACCAGCTCGCCGGGCGCCACGGTGAAGGAGATGTCGCGGTTGGCGACGACGCCGCCGAACCGCTTGGTGAGCCCGCGGGCCTCCAGCAGGCTCACGGCCGCCCGAGCCGCCGCGCGAGCCCCACCAGGCCCGCCGGCTGGAGCACCGAGACGAGCATGATCAGGGCGCCGTAGACGACCAGGTCGAGGGCCTTGCCCGTGCCGCCGAAGAGGATGCGCGTGCCCTCGCCCAGGGGCACCAGGACGGCGGCCCCCACCAGGGGCCCCCAGACGGTGCCCACGCCGCCGAGCACCGCCACCAGGCAGATGAGGATGGACAGCGACAGCGGGAAGACCGATTCGGGGTCGATGAACAGGACGTACTGCGCGTAGAAGGTGCCGCAGAGCGCCGTGAGCGCGGCCGACAGCGCCATGGCGCGGAGCTTGTAGCGGGTCACGGCCACGCCCAGGCTGGCCGCCGCCAGCGCGTCCTCCCGGATGGCGCGGAAGTAGAACCCGGTGCGCGACCGCTCGACCCGCCGGGTCACCGCCACCGCCAGCAGCAGCAGCGCCAGCGCGATGTAGTAGTACGCCTGCTTGCTCTCGTGGAACTGGAAGTTCGAGAGCGAGTCGGGCCGCTTGATGGGCACGTAGAGCCCTCGCGCGGCACCGATCAGGTCCCAGTTCAGGGCCAGGGTGTAGACGATCTCGCCCACGGCGATGGTGGCGATGGCGAAGTAGTGACCCTGCAGGCGGAAGACCGGGTAGCCGATGACCTGCGAGAGCGCCGCAGCCAGCACCGCCCCGGCCAGCATGCCCGCCCACGGGGTGAGGTCCAGGGTCTTCACCAGCATGCTCGAGGTGTAGGCGCCGGTCCCGAAGAAGACGGCGTGGCCCAGCGAGATCTGCCCGCAGTAGCCGGCCAGGAGGTTCCAGGCCTGGGCCAGCGTGGCGTAGAGGAAGATCATGATCATCACGTGCCGCGGGAACGGCAGGGTGACCACCAGCGGGAAGGCCAGCAGGGCCGCCAGCAGCGCGGCCGCGGCGAGCCCGGGCAGCCGGGCCATCAGAAGCGGCCGAAGAGCCCCTGGGGGCGCCACAGGACGACCGCCAGGTACATGGCGAAGACCACCACGGCCTTCAGGGTGGGGGAGATGAGCAGGCCCCCCATCACCTCCACGACCCCCACCACGACGCCGCCCAGCAGGGTGGCGGGCACGTTGCCGAAGCCGCCGAGCGCCACGGCCACGTACGCCAGGAGCGCGAAGGTGGAGCCGACGTCGGGGAAGACGTAGAAGAACATGCCGAGCAGGGCGCCCGCCACGCCCACACAGGCGGCGCCGATGCCCCAGCCCAGGGCGAACATGCGCTGGGTGTCGATCCCCATGAGCGCGGCCGCCTGGCGGTCCTGGGCCGTGGCCTGGAGCGCGAGGCCCGTCTCCGTCCGGGTGATGAACCAGTAGAGGGCCGCGAAGGCCGCCAGCGCCCCGGCGCTCGCCACCAGCTGGGGCAGGCCGACGAAGAGGCCGGCCAGCTCCAGCCGGCCCTGTACCAGCGGGTCCTTCACCAGCCGGAAGTCCACGCCCCAGAGCGCCTGGGCGCCCGAGCGGAGGAACACCGCCAGCCCGAAGGTGGCGAAGATCTGGGCCAGCATCGGGCCCCCCAGGATCCAGCGGATCAGGCCGTGGTAGGTGGCGATCCCCAGGAGAAACAGGATGGCGGCCGTGAGGGGCAGGGCGGCGAGGGGGTCGAGCCCGACGACCGCCCAGGCCCAGAAGGTCGAGAACATGGCGACCATCAGGAACTCGCCGTGGGCGAAGTTCACGATCTCCATGAGGCCGAAGATCAGGGACAGGCCCGCGGCGATGAGGGCGTAGACGAGGCCCATCAGCAGGCCACCCACCAGCCCCTGGAGCAGGACCTCCGCGGTCACGGGACGGGCCGGGCCAGCGGTCGCGAGGAGCGCACGCGCCCGCCGGGCCCGCTCAGCCTACCTGCGCTCCTTCCACGTCGGCATCGGGTACATCACGTCCGCGGCGGCCAGCTCGAACGGGTAGATGGTCACGTACTGGCCCTTCTGCGCCTGCTGGAGGATGGCCCGCACGCCCGCGTTCTGGCCCTTGTCGTCGAACTTCACCGCGGTCCACGGCATGATGAGCTGGTCGGCGGGGATGTTGGTGGCCACCAGCGCCTTGCGGATCTCCTCCGGGTTGGTGGACTTCGCGCGGTTGATGGCGTCGGCCAGCGTCAGGAAGCCCGTGAACGCCCGCGCGGGCACGTCGCTCAGGTCGCGGCCGCCCATCTTCTTGAACATCTCGTTGACCTGCCGGATGAGCGGCTTCTTGGCGGCCATGTCCAGCGCGAACGGCGCCCGGGTGATGTGGCCCTCGGCGTCCTTGCCCGTCTCCCGCAGGAAGGTGGGGTCGGTCCAGCCGGCGTCCTGGGCGATGAGCAGGCGCGGGTTGTAGTCCAGGTTCTTGGCCGTGCGCACGAACAGGATGGCGTCGTTGGTGTACGAGGAGGGCAGCAGCACGTCGGGGTTGGCGGCCTTCAGGCGCCCCACCTCGGCGTCCAGGTTGGTGGCCTTGTCGCGGTAGGCGATCTTCACCGCCACCTCGTAGCCGTACTTCCGGGCCAGCTCCTCCTGCACCTTGGCCGAGTCGGAGCCGAACTGCGTGGCCTCATGCATGATCCCCACGGTCTTGAACTTCACGCCGCGGCGCTTCTCCAGGTCGCGCATGAAGTCGAACATGACCTGGCTGAAGTGGCCGTCGTGGGGCGAGGTGCGGAAGAACCACTTGAAGCCGCGCTCGGTGAGCGCGGGCGACGACGACTCGGCGTTCACGTAGGGGATGCCGTGGCGCTCGGCGACCTGACTGGCGGTGCCGGTCACGCTGGAGAAGTAGGCGCCGAACAGCGCGTGCACCTTCTCCTGGGTGATGAGCCGCTCGGCCTCGCCCTGGCCCACGTCGGGCTTGCCCTGGTGGTCCACGACGATCACGCGGATCCTGGCCCCGCCCAGGCCGGGCAGCCCCTCGCCCCGGGCCAGGGGCACGTTCAGGTCGTAGTTGCCGTTGACGATCTCGACGGCGAGCTTCACCGCGTTGACCGAGTCGAGGCCCACCTGGGCCGCGTTGCCGGACAGCGGGTACAGCACGCCGATGACGACCTCCCTGGCCTGGGCCCGCGCGGGCGCGGGTGCGGCGAGGCCCACGGCGACCACGAGCGCGGCGACGAGGACGACGAGTCGGTTCATGGGGGGTCCCTCCGTGCGGCGAATGCTAACACTATCCCTGGCCGGGCGTCACGGGGAAGCAGCCGCTGGCACGCCGGTTGCCCGCTCGGCACGGGGCCGGCGGGCCCGGGAGAGGTCCGGCCCGGCCGGCGCCGTGCCAGGGCCCGCGGGAGCGGCACGTACGACCCGAGGTGAAGGGGTTGCCCGGAGCCCGCCTTCGACTCAGGCCCCGGAGTCGATGTCGACCGCCAGGTGGGCGTGGGCCTCGCGGAGCGCCTTCTCGGCGGCGGCGGGGGTGTCCGCCCTGGCGAAGATGAATCCCAGGTACTGCGCCCCCTCGGGCAGCGGCTCCAGCTCCTGTCCGGGGTGCGCGCTGACGGTCACGTCCTCGATCCCCTCGACCCGCCGGGCCTCCTCCACGCCGCGCACGGCCCGGAGCCGCCCGGCCCTCGGGATGGGAATCATCATGACGCCGGCGGCGCGCCGCTCCCGCTCGAGCGTCTCGATGGGCCAGCCGAGGGCGTGCCGCAGGATGAGCTCCTCCAGGCTCGCGCCCGTGCCGAAGCGGAGCACGCGCGAGCAGAGGCCGCCGATGGAGCGGGCCGCCACCTCGATCACCCAGGGGCCGTCGTCGTTGACGCGCAGCTCGGCGTGCACCGGCCCTTCCCTCAGGCCGAGGGCCAGGCACGCCTCGGCCGTGACGACGGCGATGCGCCGCTGCACGGCGGCCGGCAGCCTGGACGGGGTGACGTAGATCGTCTCCTCGAAGTACGGGCCCTCCAGGGGATCGGGCTTGTCGAACAGGGCGAGCACGTTGAGCTCGCCGTGGTTGAGGAGTCCCTCCAGGGCCACCTCGAGCCCCGGGATGTACGCCTCGGCCAGCAGGTAGTCGGCGGCGTCGCCGCTCACCGTGACGTCGTCGCGCCGGAGGATGGCGGCGATGCGCCGGACGGCGGCGACGAACTGGTCCACCGTGTTCGCGCGGATCACCCCGCGGCTCGCCGACAGGGCTTGCGCCCGCCGGCCACCCCCCCCCCGGGGGCGCCCTGGTCGGGTCGGCCCGGGGGGGCTCGGCGGGGGACCCGGGGCCGGGGCCCCCCGCCCGCCGCCAGGCACTGGCGCATCTGGTACTTGTCGCGGGCCGCCGCGGCGGCGGCCGGCGGGTTCGAGCGCAGGCCGAGGCGCTCGGCGATGGCCGCGGCCACGGCGCCGGTCAGGTCATCGACGCCGACGACGGCGTCGATGGGGTGCCGGCGGCTCCACGAGGCCACGGCGGCCGCGGCGCCGTCGGGATCGGTGAAGTCGAGGGTGAGCAGGCTGTCCGGCGCCAGCGCCTCCAGGGTGCTGGGCCGCTCCGACGCGCACACCAGGTCGACCCCGAGCCTGGCCGCGGCGTCCACGAACGCCTCGGTGCGGTACGTCCGCGTCGGCAGGAGCAGGAGCAACCGGGCCATCGAACGCCTCCGGGGCCGGCCGCGCGCGGCCCCGCCGGCGCGTCCGGGTCAGAACTTGCCGGGCGTGTAGTACGGGTTGGTGCCGGACGCGTGGTCGGTGGTGTCGAGGACCTCCTGGATCTCGGGGACCTCCTCCTTCAGGAGGCGCTCGATCCCGGCCTTCAGCGTGATGTCGGCCGCGCCGCAGCCCTGGCAGCCGCCGCCCATCGCCAGGTAGACACGGTTGTCCTGCACGTCGATCAGCTCGACGTAGCCGCCGTGGCCGGCCACCGCCGGGTTGATCATCGTGTCGATCACTTCCTGCACGCGCGTCTTGATGTCCTGCTGCTCGCTCATGGCGTCACCTCTCACCCGCCAATGGTATCAGATCGGTGGAGCCCGCGGCCGGGACTCACGGGCCGGCCCGCTCGGCGAGGGCCACCTGGCCCTCCGTGGGCTCCGATCAGCAGAACCAGGGCTCGGTCAGGCGCGGGGGCCGGCGCCGGGCCGGGCCGGGGAGGACCGGGCGGGACTGCGGCTCGCGGCCCG
>JBBIOF010000132.1:0-6631 GCA_037443505.1 Candidatus Rokuibacteriota bacterium | reverse complement strand
TCGCGCGCCAGGACTACGACCAGGCCCTGTCGCGGCTCCGCGTCGCCACCGCCGAGGCCGCGCGCGCCCGCCAGGCCCTGGCCGCGCAGCTGGCGAGGCGACAGCAGGCCCAGGCGCGCATCGAGCAGGCGCGGGCCGAGGTGGAGGGCGCCGCGGTCGTGACGGGCCACGCGCGCATCGTGGCGCCGGGGCCCGGGATCGTGGCGGCCAGGACGGTGGAGGTGGGCAACCTGGCGGCCCCGGGCACTCCCCTCCTCACCCTCGACGAGGAGCGCTACCGGCTGGAGGCCACGGTGCACGAGTCCGACCTCCCGCGGCTCCGCCTGGGCCAGCGAGCGGCGGTGACCATCGACGCCCTGGGGCGCCCGCTGGAGGGCCCGATCGTGGAGATCGTGCCGGCGGCCGACCCGCTCTCGCGCACGTTCACGGTGAAGGTCGAGCTGCCGCCCGTCCCCGGCCTGCGGTCCGGGCTCTACGGGCGGGCCGCCTTCGGCGTGGGCACGCGCCAGGCGCTCCTGGTGCCGCGGGCAGCCCTGGCGCGCCAGGGCCAGCTCGAGGGTGTCTACGTGGCCGACGCGGGCGTGGCGAGGCTCCGGCTGGTGAGGGCGGGCAAGGGCCACGACGACCGGGTGGAGATCCTCTCCGGCCTGGCCCCGGGCGAGCGGGTGGTCGTCGACGCCAGCCGCGTGGTCGACGGCCAGCCGGTGGACGCCGCGCGATGACCGACCGCCAGGGCTTCGCCGGGCGGGTCGCCGCAGCCTTCATCGACTCGCGGCTCACCCTGCTCGTGGTGCTCGCCGCGCTGCTCCTGGGGCTGCTGGCCGTCCTGGCCACGCCCCGGGAGGAGGAGCCCCAGATCGTCGTCCCCATGGCCGACGTCTTCGTGGAGATGCCGGGGGCCTCCACCGCCGAGATGGAGGAGCGCGTCACCATCCCCATGGAGAAGAAGCTGGCCGAGATCCCCGGCGTCGAGTACCTCTACTCGACCACCACGCCGGGGCGGACGCTGACCGTGGTGCGCTTCCACGTGGGCGAGGACGAGGAAGACAGCATGGTGAAGCTCCACAACAAGCTCGCCGGCAACGCCGACCTCATCCCGCCGGGGGCGGGCCCACCTCTCGTCAAGCCGCGGTCCATCGACGACGTGCCCATCCTCACCCTCACCCTCTGGAGCCGGCGCTACGACCACCATGCCCTGCGCCGCGTCGCCGCCCAGCTCGACGACGAGATCAAGGACGTGCCGGACGTGGCGGAGACCCGGATCGTGGGCGGCCTCAGGCGGCAGTTCCGCGTGCTCCTGGACCCGGCGCGCCTGGCCGCGTCCCACCTGGATCCGGTGGGCGTGGCCGCGGCGCTGGAGGGCGCCAACCGCGGCCGGGCGGTCGGCAGCTTCTCCGCCGGTGACGTGGAGCGCCTCGTCGAGGTGGGCGAGTTCATCCACGACGCTGACGACCTCCGGCGCCTGGTGGTGGGTGCCGCCCGCGGCCGGCCGGTGTACCTGGGCGACGTGGCCCGGGTGGAGGACGGGCCGGAGGAGCCACGGGACTACGTGCTGTTCGGCACCGGGCCCGCCGCGGCTGCCCGGGGGCTCCGGGGCGAGCCCGGCGTCCACCCGGCCGTGACCATCTCCGTCGCCAAGCGCAAGGGCACCAACGCCGTGCAGATCGCCGACCGGGTGCTGGCGAAGGTGGAGGCCCTCCGCGGCCGCGTCATCCCCGCCGACGTGGAGCTCACGGTGACCCGCAACTACGGCGAGACCGCCCGGGAGAAGTCCGACGAGCTGCTGGAGCACCTGCTCCTGGCCACGGTCTCGGTCACCGTCCTCATCGCGGTCTTCCTGGGCATCCGGGCGTCCCTGGTGGTCCTGGTGGCCATCCCCGTGACGCTGGCCCTGACCCTCTTCCTCTACTACCTCTACGGCTACACGCTGAACCGGGTCACCCTCTTCGCGCTCATCTTCTCCATCGGGATCCTAGTGGACGACGCCATCGTGGTGGTGGAGAACATCGCGCGCCACTACGCCCTGCCCGACAACCGCGGCCGCCCGCTCCGGGACGTGGCGGTGGCCGCGGTGGCCGAGGTGGGCAACCCCACCATCCTGGCCACCTGGGCGGTCATCGCCGCCATCCTGCCCATGGCCTTCGTGGGCGGGCTCATGGGCCCCTACATGCGCCCCATCCCCGTGGGCGCCTCCGTGGCCATGCTCTTCTCGCTCCTGATCGCCTTCATGGTCTCGCCCTGGGCGTCCTACCGGATCCTCAGGCCTGGCGCCGCCCACGCCGAGGCCCGCGAGGACTGGACCACCCGGCTCTACCGGCGGTGGATGACGCCGCTGGTGGCGCGCCGGCGCCGCCGGGCCGCGTTCCTCGCCGTGACCCTGGCCCTGCTGGCGGGCTCGGTGGGGCTGGTGGCGGCGGGCGCCGTCCGCGTGAAGATGCTGCCCTTCGACAACAAGAGCGAGCTGCAGGTCGTCCTGGACATGCCCGAGGGCACCACGCTGGAGACCACCGCGCGGGTCGCCAGGGAGATCGGCGACTACCTGGCCACGGTCCCCGAGGTCACCGACTGGCAGCTCTACGCCGGCACCGCGGCGCCCTACAACTTCAACGGCCTGGTGCGCCACTGGTTCCCGCCCGTCCGGCAGGGGCCCACCGTGGCCGACCTCCAGGTGAACCTGCTGCCCAGGGACCGCCGGCGCGCCCAGAGCCACGACGTCGCCCGGCGCATCCGGCCCCGCGTCCACGCCATCGCCGCCCGCCACGGCGGGCGGGTCAAGGTGGCCGAGGTGCCGCCGGGACCGCCGGTGCTGCAGACGCTGGTCGCCGAGATCTACGGTCCGGACCACGCGCGCCAGGTGGAGCTGGGCCGTCGGGTCCTCGCCCTCTTCGAGCGGACGCCCGGCGTGGTGGACGTGGACTGGTACGTCGAGGACCCCCAGCCCCGCTACCGCTTCGCGGTGGACAAGGAGAAGGCGGCCCTGCACGGGATCACCACGGACCGCATCGTGCGGACGCTCGAGATCGCCGTGGGCGGCCGGACCGTCGGGCTGGGGCACCTCGCGCGCGAGAAGGAGGACGTGCCCGTGGTCCTCCAGGTGCCGCGCGCGCTCCGCTCCAGCGTGGAGGACCTCCGCGCCATCCGCGTGGCCGCGCCGGACGGCCGCCTGGTGCCCCTCGGGGAGCTGGCCGCGGTGGCGGAGGACCGCCAGGAGCCCGCCATCTACCGGAAGAACCTGAAGCGGGTCGTGTACGTGACGGGGGACGTGGCGGGCGAGGAGGAGAGCTCGGTCTACGCCATCCTGAAGCTCGAGCGCGCCCTGGACGCCCTCGAGATCCCCGAGGGCTACCGCGTGGAGCGCCACTCCGCCCGGCCTCCCTTGCAGACCTCCCGGCTGGCGCTCAAGTGGGACGGCGAGTGGCACATCACCTACGAGGTGTTCCGCGACCTGGGGCTGGCCTTCGCGGTGGTCCTGCTCCTGATCTACATGCTGGTGGTCGCCTGGTTCCAGTCCTTCCGGACGCCGCTGGTGATCATGGCGCCCATCCCCCTGACCCTGGTGGGGATCCTGCCCGCGCACGCGCTCATGGGGGCCTTCTTCACGGCCACGTCCATGATCGGCTTCATCGCGGGCGCCGGCATCATCGTGCGCAACTCCATCATCCTGGTGGACTTCATCGAGCTGAGGCGCCGGCAGGGGATGCCGCTGGCCGAGGCGGTCGTGGACGCCGGCGCCGTCCGCTTCCGTCCCATGCTGCTCACGGCCGCCGCCGTGGTGGTGGGCTCGGCGGTGATCCTGTTCGACCCCATCTTCCAGGGGCTGGCCATCTCGCTCATGGCCGGCGAGGTCGCCTCCACGCTGCTCTCGCGGATGGCCGTGCCGCTCCTCTACTACGCCAGCGAGCGGCGCCGGCGCCGAACCCCGGGCGGGCCGGCGCGCATCGAAAGGGCATGACGATGCTCTCGTGGATCGCGCTGGCCCTGGCCCTGGTGGCCATCTTCGTTGCCTGGGATCTCGTGTTCTGCGGCGGGCGCCGCTGCCGGCGATTCACCGACTCCGGCCCCGGCCAGCCCTGAGGCGCCCGTGGAGGCGCTCTGGGTCCTGGCCGTGCTCGTGGCGTACGTGGCGCTGATGCGCTGGGTGCTGCCGCGGCTGGGCGTGCCCACCTGAATGGCGGCCTCCTGCGGGACCGGGAACCGGTCCCGGGACGCCGAGCCGCGCCAGCCCGAGGGCGAGACCGGCGCGTCCTGAGCGGATGGGGGCCGGGCGCCCCCAGGCCCTCCCACGCCGTCCCTCGATCACGCGATTGGTTCCCGGGCCCTGAGTCGTTCGCCCGGGCGTCCTGGTCCGATCGACTCGGACCGCCCGCCCCCGCTCCCTGGCATCCATCTTGCATCGCGCGCCCGGCATGACACCGGTCACCGGCCCCTCGGCTCCTCTCCTCTCCCGGCTCAGCTTCGATGACCTGCTGGATCGCAGCGTCGCGTTCCACGGTCACCTCTGCCCGGGCCAGGTGCTCGGCGTCCGCATGACCCTGGCCGGGTGCCGCGCGGTCGGCATCGACCACCCCGGCGGCGCGGGCAAGGACCTGGTCGTGCTCGTCGAGATCGACCGCTGCGCCACCGACGCCATCCAGGCCCTGACCGGCGTCAGCCTCGGCAAGCGGACGCTCAAGCACGTGGACTACGGAAAGATGGCGGCGACCTTCGTGGCCACGGCCAGCGGCCGGGCGGTGCGGGTGGTCGCGCGGGACGACGCCCGGCTCCGGGCGGCGGAGTGGGCCCCGGGGGCCGCCGACGCGCGCCACGCCCAGATCGCCGCTTACCGGGAGATGCCGGAGCCGCTCCTGCTCCGCATCGAGCCCGTCGCCATCCGTCCCGGGTGGCTCGACCGGCGACGCGTGCGCGTGGCCTGCGAGGCCTGCGGCGAGGGGGTGAGCTACCAGCGCGAGGTGACCCGCTCGGGCCGGACGCTCTGCCGCGCGTGCGCGGAGGGGGCCTACTACACGCGCCTGACCCCTTGACGGTGGGAGCGGGACGCCCGATGCTAGCGCGGGCGCTTCGCTCCGATTCCAGACAAGAGAAAGGACGCCTCGCATGACTCGACGCACGACGGGTCTCGCCGCGGCCGCCGTGATGGTCGCGCTCCTGGGCCTCCTCGCCCCCGCGATCGCGCAGCCCACGCCGCCGGCGCAGCAGGCGCCCGCGCAGCCGTTCGCCCCGCAGTGGGCGATGCTCGCGGGCTGGGACCTCTTCGGCACCAAGGGCTGCGGCACGTGCCACTCCATCCGCGGGGTCGGCGGCGGGGTGGGCCCCGACCTGGCCCGGACCGCCTCCACCAGCTTCTTCGACCTGGGCGCCGCCATGTGGAACCACCTGCCCCGCATGGGCGCCCGCATGCGCGAGGCGCGGGTGGAGCGCGCGACGCTGACGCCCACCGAGCTCGCCAACCTGGTCGCCTTCCTCTACACCGCGCAGTACTTCGACCCGGCGGGCGACGCCCGGAAGGGCGAGCGGCTCTTCACCGACAAGGCGTGCGTGCAGTGCCACTCGGTGGGCGGCACCGGCGGCAGCGTGGGCCCCGCGCTCGACCGGCTCAAGCGCGCCAACTCGCCCGTGCTGGTGGCGGCCGCGATGTGGAACCACGGCCCCCGGATGGCCGAGGCCATGCGCGCCCGCGGGATCCCGCGCCCGACCTTCGAGGGCCAGGAGCTGGTGGACCTCATCGCCTACATCGTGTCGGCGGCGAAGGACGGCGCCGGCGAGACCGAGCAGGTGGTCCCGGGCACGCCCGACCGCGGGCAGAAGCTCTTCACCGACCGGAAGTGCGCCGCCTGTCACCCCGTGGCCGGCAGGGGCCCCAGGGTCGGTCCCGACCTCGGCGGACCGGGGCACCACATCAGCCTCACGCAGTTCGCTGCCCGCATGTGGAACCACGGCCCGGCCATGGCCGCCCGGATGAAGGAGCGGGGCATCGACGTGCCGGCGCTCAGCGGGCAGGACATGGCCGACATCCTCGCCTACCTCTACGTCTCGCACTACTTCGACGAGCGCGGCAGCGCGGCGCGTGGCCGGCAGCTCGTGCAGGCCAAGGGCTGCCTCACCTGCCACGCGGTCCGGGGCCGGGGCGGCAGGGTGGCGGCGGACTTCGCGACCTCCACCGTGGTGCGCACCCCGACGGGATTCGTCGCGGGCCTCTGGAACCACAGCAAGCTCATGGAGGCGCAGGCGGAGAAGCAGCGGGTGGCATGGCCGGAGCTGTCCGGCCGGGACCTCGCCGACCTCTCCGCCTACTTCGGCTCGCTGGCCCGGAGCCGCGCGCGGCAGTAGTCGCCCGGCCGGGACGGAGGTGCGGCGCGGGTGCCCCACCTGCGTCCCCTCCGCCCCGGCCGACCGGGAGCGTTCGCTCCAGGACCACCGTGTTTCCTGCTGGTTGTCCGCTCGTCACTCCTGGCATCCGTGTTGCCTCCCCTGCCTGCGAAGTCGAGCCGCTCGCCATGGAGGTGCTGGATGGGCGCAGGTCGCGGCCGGGCCGATCGGCCCAGCTCCCGTGGGGCGAAGAAATGGTTCCTGGCGGTCGTGGTGCTGGTCCTGGCCGGCGGTGGTGCGGCCCTCGCGCTCCGTGATCCGGCCC
>JBBIOF010000131.1:0-6655 GCA_037443505.1 Candidatus Rokuibacteriota bacterium | reverse complement strand
TCACGGGCGGCGGCGGGTCCGGCAGGCCCGGGGGCGGCTCGGGCCGGCGGGGCGGCCGGCCGGACGCCTCTGCGAGCTGCACGACGATGCCCAGCGCCTCCTTGGGGTGGAGGAACGCCTCCTTCCAGTGCGGGTGGCGGTCGTCGTAGCCCACCACGCGGTAGCCGTGGGCCGCGGCGCGCTCGCACGCGGCGCGCAGGCTCGGCACCTTGAACGTCACGTGGTGGATGCCGGGGCCGCGCTGGGCGAGAAACCGGTGGAGGAAGCCGTTGTCGCCGCGCGGCTCGATGGCCTCGATGCGGGCGCCGCCCGCGAAGCGCCAGGTGCCCCAGCGGAAGACCTCGGAGGGCGCGCCGGCGTCGGGGACGCCGCCGAGCCGGCCCACCAGGACCGGCACGGCGTCGGCCAGCCGGTGGACGGCGATGGCCACGTGGTCGAGCTTCACGGCGGACATCGCCCCACAGTGTACGACATCGCCGCGCCCGGGCCCGCGGAGGAGCTACTTCACGATCTCGAGCAGCTCGACCTCGAAGACCAGCGTGGCGCCCGGCTTGATGACCGGCGGGGCGCCCCGGTCGCCGTAGGCCAGGCTCGAAGGGCACACCAGGCGGCTCTTGCCGCCCACCTTCATGTGCTGGAGCCCCTCGCTCCAGCAGGGGATGACGCCGTTCAGGGGGATGGTGAGCGGCTCCTTGCGCTGCACCGAGCTGTCGAACACCGTGCCGTCCACCAGCGTGCCGTGGTAGTGGACCTTCACGGTGTCGGTGGCCTTGGGCGCCGGGCCGTTGCCGGCCTTGAGCGTGGTGATGACCAGGCCGCTCGAGGTCCTGGTGGCGCCCTTCTCGGTGGCCGCCCTGTCGAGGAACGCCTGCCCGGCCTTCTTCTCGACCGTCGCGGCGGCGGCCATCCGCGTGCGCTGGAGCTCCTGGATCCTGGGCGCGTACGCGCCGAGGTCCACCCTGGGCTCCCGGTGCAGCACGCCGTCGCTGAGCCCGCTCTTGACGATCTCGAGCTCGGCCTCGGTCAGGCCGAAGACGGCGAGGTTGCGGCTGATCGCGAGACCGATGGCGTAGAGCGTCTTCTGCTCGTCGGTCCTGAGCTCCGGGGCCGCGGGGGCGGCCACCGCGGGACCGGTGGCCAGGACGACGGCCAGGAGCGCGAGGGCGGCGTTGCGCATGACGGCATCCTTTCGGACGGAGATTTCACCCAGCATACTCTCGTTTCCCTGTCCGCGCGCGACTGCGCGTTGCTCCCGCCCGCGCTACCGGATGACGATCCCCGCGTAGCCCACCACGCGGTCGCGGTCCCCCGAGACGTCGCCCGAGGTCTCGTAGCGCACCAGCTCGGCCGTGGCCCCGTCCAGCGCCTGGAGGGCCACCAGGGTGGCGGTGGCCGGCGCGATGCCGCACATCGAGATGCGGTGCTCCCGCACCACCCGCTGCAGGCGCGCCGGGTCCAGGGCGAGGAGCGCCTCGATGGCGAGGCGGTCCTTGCGGTTGGACGCGGCCTGGGGCTCGTAGTGGTTGAGGTCGGTGGAGCACACGAGCGCCACGGGCGCGGGGAAGCCCCGGAGGGCGAGCGCCAGGCCGCGGCCCACCTCGCCGCAGAACGCGGCGTCGGTCCGCATCAGGGCCACGGGCACGAAGGCGACGTCGGGCCGGATCCAGCGGAGGAAGGGCAGCTGCACCTCGATGGCGTGCTCCTCCCGGTGCGCCGCCTCGTCGTCCACCAGCAGGGGGCAGGCCGCGAGGACCGCCGCGGCCAGGTCCTCGGCGATGGGCACCTCGCCCCCAGGCACCGCCCAGCGCCCGCGCGCCATGACGGAGCCCTCGGCGCCCAGCCCCGTGTGGTTGGGGCCCAGGACGACCACGTGCCGCGGCAGCGCCACGCGGCCGTAGACCTCCCCGGCCACGCGGCCGGAGTACATCCATCCGGCGTGCGGCACGACCAGCGCCCGGGCGGCCACCGCCGGCTCCCGACGCACCACCAGCCGGGCCAGCGCGGCCTCCGCCTCCTCCGGCCGCGCCGGGTAGAACTGGCCCGCCACCGCCGGCCGCCGCACCCGCGTTCGATCCATGGCCGCCCCCGCGGTAGAGTAGCGATGGGTATGCCGCCGGCACCGGTCACCCTCGAGCAGCGCCTCGCCGAGCTGGCCCGGGAGGGCGAGCTCTACCAGCGGCAGGCCGGCGGCCGCGTGCGGTGCCACGCCTGCGGCCACCGCTGCCTGATCCTGCCCGGCCAGCGCGGCGTGTGCAAGGTCCGCTGGAACGAGGACGGCCGCCTGATGGTGCCGGCCGGGTACGTGGCGGCGCTCCAGCTCGACCCGGTGGAGAAGAAGCCCTTCTTCCACGTCTACCCCGGCGCGCGGGCGCTCTCCTTCGGGATGCTCGGGTGCGACCTGCACTGCGCGTTCTGCCAGAACTGGCTCACGTCGCAGGCGCTGCGCGACCCCGAGGCGGGCGCCGAGCCCGAGCCCATCAGCGCCGGGGCCATCGCCGACCTCGCCGTGCGCCACCGCGCCCGCATCCTCACCAGCACGTACAACGAGCCGCTGATCACCGCCGAGTGGGCGGTGGAGGTGTTCCGGGCGGGCCGGGCCCGCGGGCTCGTGGGCTCCTTCGTCTCCAACGGCAACGCCACGCCCGAGGTCCTCGACTACCTGCGCCCCTGGGTGGAGCTGTACAAGGTCGACCTCAAGAGCTTCGACGACCGCCACTACCGGAAGCTCGGCGGCCTGCTCCGAACGGTCCTGGACACGATCCGCCTGCTCCACGCGCGGGGCTTCTGGGTGGAGGTGGTCACGCTGGTCATCCCGGGCTTCAACGACTCGGACGCCGAGCTGGGGGACATCGCCCGGTTCCTGGCGTCCGTCTCGCCGGACATTCCCTGGCACGTGACGGGCTTCCACCGGGACTACCGGATGACCGGCCGGGAGGACACCTCCGCCGCCGCCCTGGTCCGGGCGGCCGAGATCGGGATGGCCGCGGGGCTGCGCTACGTGTACGCGGGCAACCGGCCGGGGCGGGTGGGGCCGTTCGAGAACACCTGGTGCCCGTCCTGCCGGACGCTCCTGGTGGAGCGCACCGGCTACGTGATCCGCCGCGACCGCCTGACGCCCACCGGCGGCCTCTGCCCCGGGTGCGGTGCGCGCATTCCGGGGGTGTGGCGCTGAGCGGCCTGTCGTAAGATATCGCCCATGCCGGAATCCATCCCCGCCTCGCTCGTCGTCGACACGCTCAAGGAGACCTTCATCGAGGCGCGCGGCGGCGCCCGCCGCGAGCCGCTGGGCTGGGTGCTGAGCGTCCCCGACACGCACCAGAAGACCGTGCTGGCCGCCCTGGACAAGGAGCGGGCCATCCGGGTGCTCACCTGCGCCACCGAGGACGAGGCCGCCGCCGTGGCCGCGGGCCTCTGGATCGGCGGCGAGCCGTGCGTGCTGATGATCCAGCACGCGGGCCTCTACGCCTCGGTGAACACGCTGCGGGGGGTGGCGCTCGACGGGCGCATCCCGATCCTCTACATGATCGGTCTGCTGGGCCGCGAGCGGGACCGCGACCCGCGCGAGTCGCGCCACTCCATGGTGCGCTACTGCGAGCCGCTGCTGGACACGTTCGGCGTGCCCCACGTCCGGCTGGAGGGCCCGGACGACCTCCACCGCATCCCCGAGTACTTCCGGCTGGCGCGCGAGCGCCGCGGGCCGGCCGCGGTGCTGGTGGGCCTGGAGACGATCTGATGATCCGCCCCGAGGACGCCCTCCGCGCCATCGCCGCCGTCCGGGGCGATGCCATCTGCGTGCCCACGATGACCGCGGCCCCGGCGTGGCGGCAGATCGCGCCCGACGACCTGTCGGTCACGTGCGTGGGCTTCATGGGCGGCGCCTCCGCCCTGGGGCTCGGCCTCGCGCTGGCCCGACCCGAGCGGCGCGTGCTGGTCCTCGACGGCGACGGCTCGCTGCTGATGCAGCTCGGCTCGCTGGCCACCATCG
This sequence comes from Candidatus Rokuibacteriota bacterium, assembly GCA_037443505.1. Taxonomy (GTDB): domain Bacteria; phylum Methylomirabilota; class Methylomirabilia; order Rokubacteriales; family CSP1-6; genus JBBIOF01. Next base: position 2,670 of record JBBIOF010000131.1, on the reverse strand, counting down.
CCGGCGCCCGGCCGCGCAACCTGGTCCACTTCGTGTTCAAGAACGGGGTCTACCAGACGTCCGGGGCGCAGGAGATCCCCGGCGGGATGGCCGTGGACTTCGTGATGATGGCGCGGGGCGCCGGCTACCGCGAGGCCCTCGCCATCGACGACCTGGACGCGCTCCGGCGGCAGCTGCCCCGCATCCTCGCCGCGGAAGGCCCGGTGCTGGTGGAGCTGCACACGTCGCTCGCCGCGGCCACGCCGATGACCGCGGGCCTGGGAGCGCCCTTCCACCAGCAGGCGGAGCGGCTGCGCGAGAAGCTGGCCGCCGCCTGAGCCGCGGGCGATGAGCGCTGACGACCTCTGCTGGATGCCGGCGGCGGACCTCGCCGCCGCCATCCGGCGCCGGCGCGTCTCCCCGGTGGAGGTGGTGGACGCCGTCCTGCGGCGCATCGAGTCGCTGGCCCACCTGAACGCCTACGTCACCGTGGACGCCGAGGGCGCGCGGAAGGCCGCCCGGGCGGCCGAGCGCGCGCTGGGGCGGAAGGGCGCCCGCCTCGGCCCCCTGCACGGGGTGCCGTTCTCGGTGAAGGACCTGGTGATCACCCGCGGGGTGCGGACCACGTTCGGCACGCCCCTCTACCGCGACCACGTGCCGGACGAGGACGCGCCGTCGGTGGCGCGGCTCAAGGCGGCGGGCGCCATCATGATCGGCAAGACCAACACGCCCGCGTTCGGCTGGGTGGGGATCACCGACAACCTCCTGTTCGGCCCCACGCGCAATCCCTGGAGGCTCGACCGCACGCCGGGAGGCTCCTCGGGCGGCGCGGCCGCCGCCGTGGCGGCCGGCCTGGGCCCGCTCGCGGTCGGCACGGACGGGGGCGGCTCCATCCGCAAGCCGGCGGCGTTCTGCGGCATCTTCGGGCTCAAGCCGTCCTACGGGCGCATCCCCGTCTACCCCCACGGCGCCGCCTGGAGCCTCTCCCACGTGGGCCCCATGACGCGCACGGTGCGGGACGCCGCCCTGGTGATGAGCGTGTGCGCGGGACCCGACGAGCGCGACCAGTACTCGCTGCCCGACGGCCCCACCGACTACGCGCGGGCCCTCCGCGGCGGGGTCAAGGGCCTCCGGGTGGCCTACAGCGACACCCTCGGCTTCGCGCCCGCCGTGGACCCCGAGGTGCGCGACGCCACCGCCCGCGCGGCGCGGGTGTTCCGGGAGCTGGGCTGCCGGCTGGAGGAGGTCGATCCCGGGTGGCCGTCGCCCTGGCGGAGCTGGCGGACCACGTTCCTCGGCGGCATCGGCGCCCGCCTCGCCCCGTTCCTCGACCGCCGCGGCGAGATCGACCCCGGGCTGCTGGCGGTCGTCGAGGAGGCCCTCGCGTCGCCGCCGACGGCGCCCGTGCAGGCGTGGTTCGACCGCCTGGCCTGGTGGCAGCAGGCGCGGACGCTCTTCGAGCGGTACGACCTGCTGCTCTGTCCCACCGTCGCCACCGCAGCCTTCCCGTTGGGTGTCCTCTGGCCGACGGAGGTGGACGGCACGCCGGTGGACCGCGAGGCGGGGAGTGCCTTCACGTTCCCGTTCAACCTGACGGGACAGCCGGCGGCGACGGTCCCGTGCGGCTTCACCCGCGAAGGCCTGCCGGTGGGGCTGCAGATCGTGGGCCGCCGCTTCGACGACGTCACCGTGCTGCGGGCGTCGGCGGCGTTCGAGGAGGCGCGACCGTGGGCGCACCTCCGACCGCCGGAGGGGAGGGAGCCGTGAGCCACGACCACGACCACGCCGGCGAGCCGGCCAACCGGCTGTCGGAGGTGCAGCTCAGGGTCAGGGCGCTCGAGTCGCTCCTGGAAGACAAGGGGCTGGTGGACCCGGCCGCGCTCGACGCGCTGATCGACACCTACGAGACCCGGGTGGGGCCCCGCAACGGGGCGCGGGTGGTGGCCCGCGCCTGGGTCGATCCCGCCTACCGCCGTCGCCTGCTCGACGACGGCACCGCCGCCATCGCCGAGCTGGGCTACACGGGCCGCCAGGGCGAGGACATGGTGGTGGTGGAGAACACCCCGAAGGTCCACAACCTGGTGGTCTGCACGCTCTGTTCCTGCTACCCCTGGCCGGTCCTGGGCCTGCCGCCCGTGTGGTACAAGTCCGCGGCGTACCGCGCCCGGGCCGTCATCGACCCCCGCGGCGTGCTTCGCGAGTTCGGGCTCGAGCTGCCGGACGACGTCGAGGTCCGGGTGTGGGACTCCACCGCCGAGGTGCGGTACCTGGTGCTGCCCGAGCGGCCGGAGGGGACGGAGGGCTGGACGGAGGAGGAGCTGGCGGCCATCGTGACGCGCGACGCCATGGTCGGCGTGGCGAAGGTGCGCGTGCCGGAGGGCTCGCGGCGATGAACGGCGTCCACGACGTGGGGGGGATGCACGGCATGGGGCCGGTGGTCCGGGAGGAGGACGAGCCCGTCTTCCACCACGAGTGGGAGCGCCGGGTGTTCGCCATCACGCTGGCGGCCGGCTTCCTCGGCAAGTGGAACCTCGACCAGTCGCGCCACGCCCGCGAGCTCATGCCGCCCGCCGACTACCTGGCGGCCAGCTACTACGAGCGCTGGCTCTTCGGCCTGGAGTACCTGCTGGACCGGACCGGCCTGGTGAGCCGGGCCGAGGTGGAGGCGCGCCTGCGCGGCGAGGCGCGGCC
>JBBIOF010000130.1:0-6675 GCA_037443505.1 Candidatus Rokuibacteriota bacterium | reverse complement strand
CGACCGGCGGGACGCAGAACATCCAGGCAAAGAGCCCGACCATCGCGCCGACGAACAAGAGGGCCAGGAAAATGCCGACCGGGTGCAGGCTGACCGGGGTCATCGGGCTACCGTCTGCCTCCCCTATCCACGCTCCCGTTTATCGTGCGCACTTGAGCCCGCTCTCCGGCCGTCTGGCGCAGCCGGCGGTACCGGCTCCAACCCAGGATCAGCCGGTACAGGCGCCAGGTCTCGGGCGTCTCGCGGACCACGCCGGTGGGACAGCGGGTCACCGCCGTCACGCCGGCCTGGGCGGTGATGAAGAGGTACTTCTCCCACATCACGCGGCGGATGTCGCCCGACACCTCCGCCGGCACCCCCGCCCGGGCCAGCGCCTCGCGCAGCCGCTCGCAGCGCGCGCTCGCGCGGCCGTCCAGCTCGCCGAACACCAGGCGGCCCGCGAACCGGTGCGCGATCACTCCCGGCGCCTCGATGGTGGCGAACACGTAGGCCGCGCCCCCGACCGCGTGGCCCGGGCCCAGGGCGGCGTCGATCCGGTCCACGTGCTCGATGCCGTTCTGCAGGGACACCACGGCCGTCTCCGGCCCCACCACCGGACGCACCGCCTCCAGCGCGGCGTCCGTGTCGAAGGCCTTCACGCACAGCAGGACCGCGCCCGCCGGCGGTCGGCCGTCCAGGCGCTCCACCGCGTCCACCGGCACCGTCCACTCGCCCTCCACGGTGGACCGCACCGTCAGGCCCCGCCGGCGGAGCGCGTCCAGGTGGGCGCCCCGCGCCACGAAGGTCACGGCGGCGCCGGACCGCGCCAGCCGGCCGCCGAAGTAACCGCCCACGCCTCCCGCTCCCATCACCACGATCGTGGATGCGCTCATGACTCCGCCATGCTCCGGGAGCCCCGGGTGGTTGTCAAGCCGCCGCTGTGCTAGATTGCAGTCTGCATGGCATCGCTCGAGCGGCGCGTGGCCGTGGAGGCCGCGCGCGCGGCCGGTCAGCTCCTCCGGCGCGAGTTTCGTGGCTCGCGGAGCATCTCCTACAAGGGCGCGCCGACCAACCTGGTGACCGAGATGGACGCGCGCGCCGAGGCCCTCATCGTCGGCGCGCTCCGCGAGGCGTTTCCCGACGACGCCGTGCTGGCCGAGGAGGCCGGCGCCCGCGGCGGCCGCTCGGGCCGCCGGTGGATCGTCGATCCCCTGGACGGCACCACCAACTACGCCCACGGCGTCCCCCTCTTCGCGGTGTCCATCGCCCTGGAGGAGGCCGGCCGGGTGGTCCTGGGCGTGGTGTACGACCCCACCCACGAGGAGCTTTACGTGGCGGAGCGCGGCCGGGGCGCCTGGCTGGACGAGCGGCCCATCGCGGTGTCGGCGACGGACGCGCTCGACGAGAGCCTGCTCGCCACCGGCTTCCCCTACGACATCCGCGTGACGCCCGACAACAACCTGGCGGAGTACGCGGCCTTCAGCCTCAGGGCGCGCGGGGTGCGGCGCATGGGGTCCGCGGTCCTCTACCTGGCGTGGGTTGCTGCCGGCCGCTTCGACGGCTACTGGGAGCTGAGGCTGGGCGCCTGGGACGTCGCGGCCGGCAGCCTCCTGGTGGAGGAGGCCGGGGGCCGCGTCACCGACCTCGCCGGCGGTCCGCTGGACCTGGCGGCCCCCGCGGTGGTGGCCAGCAACGGCCACATCCACGGCGCCATGCTCGCCGTGCTCAAGGAGATCCGAGGATGACCGAGGTCCCCATCCACGTCCGCACCATCCGCGTCGAGGCCCGCCGCGTGGGCCCCGACGAGCTGGAGGTGACGGGCCGACTGGTGGACGACCGTCCGCAGGGTGGCCCGCGCTGGTGGGGCGTCCAGCAGGACGTCACCATCCACGACATGTCGCTCACGATCCGCGTCCGCTACCCGGACCTGACCATCACGGCGGTGGGCGGGACCATGGCGACCCACCCGTACACCGTCTGCCCCGACGCGGTGCCGCCGCTCCAGGAGCTCGTGGGCCTGTCCGTGGCCCAGGGCTTCACCCGCGCCGTGAACGAGCGGTTCGGCCGCCAGCGGGGCTGCGCGCACCTCACGGCCCTGCTCCATGCCATGGGACCGGTGGTGCGCCAGGGCGCGGGCGCGGCGTTCCGCGACGAGTCGGCCATGCCCCGCCCGCAGGACCTGTGGTTCGTGAACACCTGCCAGGCCTGGCGGGAGGATGGCCCGCTGGCGGGGCGCCTGAAAGCCGGGGACGTTGCGGGCCTCCGGGCCCTGTCGGCCCGCCGCCCGGAATCCGCTTGACGGCCGGGGGCCGCCGCGCGAAATTCCGCGGCGACGCCCCGCCGCTGCGACTCCACGGCCGGGGCCGGGGAGGGCCGCCCATGAGACAGCGCTGGCTCGCCGTGCTCGGTGCGACGGTGTCGCTGCTCGGTCCGCTCGGCCTGCCCGCGTCCGCCCTGGACGCGCGGCTCGAGGCGGCCAGGAAGGAAGGCAAGGTCGTCTGGTACACCTCCCTGGCGCTGCCCAGCGCGGAGAAGGTGGCCCGTCTCTTCGAGGCCGCCTACCCGGGCATCAAGGTGGAGGTCCACCGGACCGGCTCCCAGCGCATCCTGCAGCGGGTCATGCAGGAGCTGGCGGCGAACATCAAGAACGTGGACGTCATCCACACCTCGGACGCCGGGCACTTCGTGCTCCTCAAGGAGAAGAAGCTCCTGGCCGCCTACACCCCCGCCGGCGTCGAGAAGTTCCCGCCTGGCTTCAAGGACCGGGACGGCCACTGGTACGGGCTCCGGGCGACCGTGTCGGTCATCGCCTACAACACCAGGGCCGTCTCCGCCGCCGAGGCCCCGAGGACGTGGAAGGACCTGCTCGACCCCCGGTGGAAGGGCAAGGTGGTCACGGCCCACCCCGGCTACAGCGGGGTGATCGCCACCCACGTGCTGGCGCTGGTCAACCTCCACGGCTGGGAGTACTTCCGGCAGCTGGCGCAGAACCGGCTCATGCTGGTGCAGTCGGCGGTGGACCCGTCGGGGGTGGTCGCCTCGGGCGAGCGGCCGGTGGCGGCGAACGGGGGCGACTACACGTTCTACAAGACGAAGAAGAGGGGCAACCCCCTGGAGATCGTGTACCCGAAGGAGGGCGTGCCCCTGGTGGTGTCGCCCGCCGCCATCGCCGCGTTCGCCCCCCATCCCAGCGCCGCCCGGCTCTTCACCGACTTCACCTTCGGCCGCGAGGTCCAGCAGGTGCTGGCCGACTCCGAGGGCCTCTACACGGGCCACCCGGACGTCCGGTACCCCGCCGACAAGCCAAGGCTCTCGGACCTCAAGCTCCTGACGGTGGACCCGGAGGAGCTGGAGAAGCGGAGCGAGGAGATCAAGAAGCGGTTCGTCGAGCTGTTCGGCGCCTGAGGCCGGGGTGAGCCGCGGGACGGCCGCCGCGCGCCCCGCCGTTCCCGCCCGGATCGCCGGGGTCGAGCGCTCCCTGCCAGTGTGGGCGCTGGCCGCGCTGATCCTGGTGCTCCTGGTGGCGCTCCCCCTCGGGTGGCTCGGCTGGGTGAGCGTGAGCAGCGAGCGTGGCCCCACGCTCGCCCACTACGCCGCGGCGCTGTCCGACCCCCGGCTCCGGAGCGCCCTGCTGAACACCCTGGTGCTGGCCTTCTGGGCGGGCGCGGGCGCCGTGGCGCTGGGCGCGCCCCTGGCCTGGCTCACCGCCCGGACCGACCTCCCCGGTCGGCGGCTGGTGCGGTCGCTGGTGCTGGCGTCGTTCGTGACCCCGCCGTTCCTGGGAGCGTTCGCCTGGGTGATGCTGGCCGGGCCCAACGCCGGCCTCCTCAACCGCGCGTGGCGCGCGCTCACCGGCCTCGACGCCCCCCTGGTGGACATCTTCACCATGCCGGGGCTCATCTTCGTCGTGGCGATCTACACGTTCCCCTACGTGTACATCATGATCGCCAACTCGCTGGAGCTGATCCCCTCGGACGTCGAGGAGGCTGCCGCCATCCTGGGGGCCGGGCGCCTCCGGATCGCCGTCACGGTCACGCTGCCCCTGGTGGCGCCCGCGCTGGTCAGCGGCTTCATCCTCGCCGTGCTCCAGGCCCTGGCCCTCTTCGGCTCGCCCGCCATCCTGGCCCTGCCGGCCGGGTTCCACACGGTGACCACCCAGATCTGGGCGCTCTTCCAGTACCCGCCGAGGGTCGAGACGGCGGCGGCCGTCTCCATCCCGCTGCTGCTGGCCACGGCGCTGCTGCTCCAGCTCCAGAAGCGGCTGCTGGGGCGGCGAGGCTACGCGGCCGTCGGCGGCCGGACCGGCCAGCGGCGGGCGATCCCCCTGGGGCGCTGGCGGTGGCCCGCCCTCGCCGGGGTGCTCGCCGTGATGGCGTGCTCCATCCTCCTGCCCTACGGTGTCCTGGCCAAGGCCGCCTTCACCCGGGCCTGGGCGCAGCCGCTCACGCGGGACAACCTCACGCTGGCCAACTGGACCTTCACCTTCTTCCAGTACAGCGCCACCCGGGACGCGGTGCTGAACACGCTGGAGCTGGCCGTGGCGACCGCGACGGCGGGCGCAGGGCTCGCGGCGCTGCTGGCCTACATCGCCAGCCGCCGCGTCATCGTGGGCCACCAGCTCCTGGCGTTCCTGGCGCTGGCCCCCGTGGTCATCCCCGGGGTCGTGCTGGCGGTGGGGCTCTTCGTGGCCTACACGCGGCCGCCGTTCGTGCTGTACGGCACGCTCTGGATCCTCTTCGTCGCGTACCTGACGAAGGAGATGCCGGTGGGCTACTCCCAGTCGGAGGCGACGTTCCGGGGGATCCACCCGGAGCTCGAGGAGGCCGGCCGCATCCTGGGCGCCGGCCGGCTGCGGGTGCTCCGCGAGATCACCGCGCCGCTGGCCCGCGCCGGGATCATCGCCACCTGGTGCTTCGTCTTCATCGGCGTGATCCGGGAGCTCTCGGCCTCCATCATCCTCTTCACGCCGGCCACCCGGGTGATGTCGGTGGTCATCTTCGACCTGAAGGAGGAGGGCCACTTCGGGGCCATCGCGGTGCTGGGACTCTTCATGCTTGCCATGACCTTTGCCGTCGTGGTGGTCGTGCAGGGCGTGCTCGGGCGCGACGTCCTCGGCGTGCGGGGGTGACGCGGGCGTGCCGGGGGTCACGCTCCGGGAGCTGACCCGGCGCTACGGCGGGGTGGCCGCCGTCGAGCGGCTGTCCCTCGAGGTGCGCCCCGGGGAGCTGATGGCCCTGCTGGGCCCGTCGGGCTGCGGCAAGACCACCACCCTGCGCCTGATCGCCGGGTTCCTGAGGCCCGAGGCGGGCGAGATCCTGGTGGGTGACCGCCGCCTGTCGTCGCCCGACGCGGTCGTCCCGCCGGAGCGGCGCCGCATGGCGATGATCTTCCAGAGCTACGCGCTCTGGCCCCACCTCACGGTCGCCCAGAACGTGGCGTACGGGCTGCGCCTGAGGCGGAACTGTCCGCGGGCCGAGCGCGACCGGCGGGTGCGGGACATGCTGCGCGTGGTCCGGCTGGAGGGCTGCGAGCACCGCTACCCCGGGGAGCTGTCGGGCGGCCAGCAGCAGCGGGTTGCCGTGGCCCGCGCGCTGGTCGTGGAGCCCGAGATCCTGCTGCTGGACGAGCCGCTGTCCAACCTGGACGCCAACCTGCGCGAGGAGATGCGCTTCGAGATCCGGCGGCTGCACGAGGCGTTCGGCATCACCACGCTCTACGTGACCCACGATCAGGCGGAGGCCATGGTCATCTCCGACCGCATCGCCGTCCTCCACCGGGGCCGGGTGGTCCAGGTGGGCACCGCGCAGGACCTCTTCCTGCGCCCCTGCTCGCGCTTCGTGGCCCAGTTCGTCGGCCGGAGCAACCTGGTGGAGGGGGTCGCCGACGGGCGCGACGTGGTGGCCCGCGGCGCCCTGCGCCTCAGGGTGGCGTCGGCCGCGCTGGCGCCCGGCACTCCCGTGACGGTCTCCATCCGGCCCCACCAGATCACCCTGTCAGCGGACGGCCGGGCGCCCGCCGGCGCCAACGTGCTCGCCGGCGTGGTCCGCCGGGCGACCTACCTCGGGGACGCAGTGGACTACGAGGTGGCGGTGGACGGCGGCGGCGTGAGCCTGCGGGTGACGGCGCCGCCGCCCGTGCGGCTGTCCGCGGGCGCTCCGGTCACGCTGGCCGTGGAGCCGGAGGCCTGCGTGCCGCTGACGGAAGAGGACTGACGGGACACCGTCCAGGGAGGGGCCGGCGGGCCGCCCGGGGGCGGAGCCGGCCCCCTTCCCCGGATCAGCGCATCTTGACGGCGAAGTGGGCGCGCCGGTTGCGGCTCCAGCAGCTCTCGCTGGACTCCCTGCAGAGCCCCCGCTCCTCGCCGTAGCTCACCGTGGTGAACCGGCCGGCCTGGACGCCGTGGGACACCAGGTAGTTGACGGCAGCCTTGGCCCGGCGATCGCCCAGCGCCAGGTTGTACTCGTTGGTGCCGCGCTCGTCCGCGTGCCCCTCCACCAGGACCAGGTAGGAGGGGTTCGCCTTGAGCCACTCTGCGCTCTTCTCCAGGATCCGCGCGGCGTCCACGCGGATGTCGTACTTGTCGAAGTCGAAATGGATGTCGGGCAGCTCCATCACCGCCGAGTAGTCCTTCGGCGCCGGCCGCACGACCGCGGCCACCGGGGCCTCGCCGTCCGCGCCCCGGGTCGCGGCCTGGAC
>JBBIOF010000129.1:1978-6712 GCA_037443505.1 Candidatus Rokuibacteriota bacterium | reverse complement strand
GGCTCGACCGCTGGCGTCGCCGCCTCGCGCTGGAGCCGCTGGACGTCTGGTTCGCCGGGCTCCGCGTGCTGGCGCTGCTGGCCGGGCTCGCCTGGTGGGCGCTGGCGCCGGACTGGACGCGGGCGCCGCAGCTGCCCATCCTCGCCATCTTCTTCGTGTTCAGCGTGGGGCTGTACGCGCTGAACGCGGTGCGGCCGGGCCGGATCGCGCTGCTCTACCGGGTCGCGCTGGTGTTCGACCTGGCGGTGGTCTTCTTCCTGGTCCGGATCACGGGAGGGTTCGCGAGCGACCTGCACCTGGCCTTCATCCTGCTCATCGCGCTGCACGCGTTCTACTTCGGGCCCCGGACCGGGCTGGCCGCCGCCGCGGCGTCCATCGGGCTCTACGCCCTGGCGGGCCCCTGGCCGCCCCCCATGCCCGGCTTCGCCCTGCGTACCGGATTCTTCCTGCTGGTCGGCGTCTGCATGGGCGTCGTGTCGGAGCAGGCGCGGCGCCGCCGGGAGGCCCTGGAGCAGCAGCAGGAGCAGCTCATGCGCTCGGACCGGCTGGCCACCGTGGGCGAGCTGGCGGCCGGCCTCGCCCACGAGCTGCGCAACCCGCTGGCGGGCATCGGCGGCGCCCTCCACGTGCTGGCGGGACGCCTGGCCCCGGACGACCCCTCGCGCGAGCTGCTGGCGGACGTGCAGGCCCAGATCGTCCGCATGGACAAGACCCTCACCGACCTGCTGCAGCACGCGCGCCCGGCGGAGCCCCAGATGGTGGTCCTCGACATCAACGGGCTCCTGGAGCACAGCCTCAGGTTCCTGCCCCGCGGGAACGTGGAGGTGGTGCGGCAGTTCGACGAGTCGCTGCCCCCGCTGGAGGGCGATCCGCACCTGCTCCACCAGGCGTTCCTCAACGTCCTCGTGAACGCCCGCCAGGCCATGCCGCAGGGCGGACGGCTCACCCTGCGCACCCGTCTGGAACGGCGGGGCGGGCGCGCCGTCCACGTCATCGTCAGCGACACGGGCGTGGGCATCGCGCCCGAGCACCTGGACCGCATCTTCCAGCCCTTCTTCACCACGAAGAGCCAGGGCACGGGCCTCGGGCTGGCCATCGCCGCCCGCGTGATCGAGCGGCACGGCGGCCGGATCGAGGTGGACAGCGCCCCGGGACGGGGGACGACCTTCACCATCGCGCTGCCGGTGATGGTGGAGGCGCCGAGGAGCCAGGAGTATGCCATCGAGACTGCTGGTCGTTGACGACGAGCGACTGATCCGGTGGTCCCTCGAGCAGACCCTCGAGAAGGCGGGCTACGAGGTGGCCACGGCCGAGACCGGCGCCGCGGCGCTCGCCGCCCTCCGGGACGAGCCTCCCGACCTGGTGCTCCTCGACCTCAAGCTGCCCGACCTGGACGGTCTCCAGGTGCTGCGCCAGATCCGCGAGCTGCAGCCGCGCGTGCAGGTGGTGATCATGACCGCCTACGCGGACGTGGGCACGGCGGTGGAGGCCATGCGGCTCGGGGCGTACGACTACCTGCCCAAGCCCATCGACTTCGAGAACCTGGCGGTGACCATCCGCAACGCGCTGGAGGCCCGGCAGCTCCGCCAGAAGGTGGAGCTGCTGCGGGAGCAGCTGGCGCCCTCGCACTTCGACCACCTCGTGGGGGTGAGCCGGGCCATGCAGGACGTGGTCGGGCTGGCCCGCAAGGTGAGCGCCAGCGGCGCCACCACGGTGCTGATCCAGGGGGAGAGCGGCACGGGCAAGGACGTGCTGGCGCGGGCCATCCACTACGAGTCCAGCCGCGCCGACGAGCCGTTCATGGAGATCACGTGCACGGCCATGCCCGAGACGCTGCTGGAGTCCGAGCTGTTCGGCCACGAGCGGGGCGCGTTCACGGACGCCAAGACGCAGAAGAAGGGGCTGCTGGAGCTGGCGCACGGCGGCACGCTGTTCCTGGACGAGATCGGCGACATGGCGCCGGCGCTGCAGGCCAAGCTGCTCCGCGTGCTGGAGGAGCGGCGGTTCCGGCGGGTGGGCGGCACGCGCGACATCTCCGTGGACATCCGCGTGGTGGCGGCCACCAACAAGGACCTCCGGTCGGCCGTGGAGCAGGGGGCCTTCCGCAAGGACCTCTACTACCGGCTGCAGGTGGTCACCATCACCATCCCGCCGCTGCGCGAGCGGCGGGAGGACATCCCCCTGCTGGCCCGGCACTTCCTGCAGCACTTCAGCCGCGAGTTCCGCAAGCCCCTGCCGCGCCTGGGACCGCCCGTGGAGCGCCTGCTGGTCCAGTACGACTGGCCCGGCAACGTCCGCGAGCTCCGGAACGTGGTGGAACGGGCCATGATCCTCACCGAGGGTGAGGAGATCGTCCCCGCCGACCTGCCGCCGGAGATCGCCCACCAGGCGGTCGCCCCCGCGCGCGGGAGCGCGCCGCGATTCGAGCTGCCGCCGGCCGGGGTGGTGCTGGAGGAGGTGGAGCGCGAGTTCGTGCGCCAGGCGCTCGAGCTGACCCACGGCAACCAGACGCGGGCCGCGCGGCTGCTCGGCCTCACCCGCGACGAGCTGCGCTACCGCGTGAAGAAGTTCGACCTCTCGCCCCGCCCCGCCGAGGAGGAGGCCGGCTGAGCCGCCTGCCCGGCTGAGGATTTTCCCCACCGGCCGGGGAAACTCCCCCACCCCCGCCCGCGCGACAGCGCCCGCCGCGGGCCCCACACGCGGGAAACACGCAGGTGCGCGGCGGCTTGCCGTGCCCCGGAGCGGGGAACGCTCCTTGCACCCGTGGCGCCGCGGAGGGGATCGGAGCGATGCGGACGCCGGTGGGGGCGAGGGGGCTGCTGGCGGGAGCGGTGATCGTGCTGGCGGGCTGCGCGACCGCGCCGCCCGCGCCCCCGCGCGAGTACGTGTGGCCGCTGCCGCCCGAGACGCCCCGCATCAGGTACGTGGAGAGCTTCTCCAGCTCCGAGCACTACGGCGCCGGCCGCCGCAACTGGCTCAGGGACGCCGTGCTCGGGCCCGACGGCCGGAAGCTCGAGCGCATGGTCAAGCCGTACGCGGCGACCACCGACCGGCAGGGCCGCCTCTACGTCACCGACACGGGCATCGGCGCCGTGTGGGTGTTCGACCCGGAACAGAAGCAGGTGCGGTTCCTCGGCAACGAGGGGCCTGTCCGGCTGGCCACGCCGTCGGGCGTGGCGGTGGACGAGCGGGGCGTGGTCTTCGTGGCCGACACGAAGCTCGACCGGGTTGTCGGGTTCGACCAGGCCGGCAAGGTGGTGCTGGCCATCGGCCAGGCCGACGAGTTCTACTCGCCGGCCGGGCTGGCCGTGGACCCCCGCAGCGGCTACCTGTACGTGGCGGACAGCGGCCGCCACAAGATCCGCGTCTACGAGACCGTGGGCGGGCGGTTCCTCTTCGAGTTCGGCCGGCGCGGGACGGGACCGGGCGAGTTCAACTTCCCCACGCACCTCGCCTTCCACCGCGGGCGGCTCTACGTGACCGACACCATGAACTTCCGGGTGCAGGTCTTCACGCCGGACGGCACGTTCGTCCGCCGCTACGGAGAGATGGGGGACCGGTTCGGGCAACTGGCGCGGCCCAAGGGCGTGGGCGTGGACTCGGAGGGCCACGTCTACGTGGTGGATGCCGCGTTCGGCAACTTCCAGATCTTCAACGGCGAGGGGGAGCTGCTCCTCTTCGTCGGGCGGACCGGACGGGAGCCGGGCGAGTTCTGGCTCCCGGCGGGCCTGCACATCGATGGCCGGGACCGGATCTACGTGGTGGACCAGTACAACCGGCGGGTGCAGGTGTTCCAGTACCTCGGCGGCGCGGACGTCGCCCGGGCCGCGAAGGCTGGCCAGCAGGAGACCTCGAAGTGAGGGGAGGAGGAACGGTGATGAAACGTCTCGCGCGCTGTCTCGTGGCCGTCCTGGCCGCCGCCACCGCCGTCGGGGCGGGCCTCGACACGGCCCACGCCCAGGGCATCCTGGGCACCAAGCACAACCTCTCGCCCGGCGGCCCCGGCCCGGTGAAGGCCACCGCGCAGACCGACACGGGCGGCCAGGCCAACACGGAAGTCTGCGTCTACTGCCACACGCCCCACGGCGCCGACACGAACGTGGCCGCGCCCCTGTGGAACCGGGCGGTGAACACCACGGCGAACGCGTACACCATGTACTCGAGCCCAACCCTGGACGGCGCGATCGACGCCCAGCCCACGGGCGTGTCGCTGGCGTGCCTGAGCTGCCACGACGGCACCATCGCGTTCGACGCCCTCCGCAACCTGCCGGGCTCGGGCGGGTTCAGCGCCAACCCGGCGACCGACGGCACCCGCACCACCTGGACCTTCGCCAACAACAACAAGACGATGCCCGCCGGCGGGATCACCAACCTGGGCACGGACCTGACGAACGACCACCCCATCTCCATCGACTACGCCTCGGCCAAGAGCCCCAGCTCCACCGACGGCACCAACAGCAGCGTGGGGTTCTACACGCCCACCGGCGACACCTTCACCAACGGCGTGCGCCTGTACTCCGGCAAGGTCCAGTGCGCGTCGTGCCACGACCCGCACCGGTCCAACACCAACACCTTCCTCCGGGTGGCGAACGACGGCAGCGCGCTCTGCCTGACCTGCCACAAGAAGAACGGGTAGGGGTCCCGGCGGCCCCGCGGTCGGCGCGGCGCGCCGGCGCCGCGCCCACCCCCCCCCCGCGGGCGGGGGGGGGGGGGGCCGATGGGGGGGTGGTGGGG
>JBBIOF010000129.1:0-1968 GCA_037443505.1 Candidatus Rokuibacteriota bacterium | reverse complement strand
CCCCCCCCCCTGCCCCCCCCGGGCGGGCCCCCGCCGCCCCCGCGGCCCCCCCCCCCGGGGGCCGCCCCCCCCCCCGCCCCCCGGAGGGCGGCGGTGAGGGGGACGCGAGCCGCAGCGATCCCGGCCCTCGCGGCCCTGCTCCTCGCGTCCCCGGGGCCGGCGGGGGGGCAGGTGCGGGTGAGGCTGAGCGGGCAGATCGAGACCAACGGCGGCCTGGACACCCAGCGCATCGGCGGGCGGACCCTCGAGACCACCACCCTGGGCAGCCGTTACGCCCCGGCGCTGGACGGGTTCGTGTGGGACCCCCGCTTCCTCACGTTCTCGCTGAGCGGCAGCTACGCCGACCAGGAGACCAGCCTGCCCGGCGCCGAGCAGAGCGTCGTGCAGCAGGAGCCCTACCGGCTGCGGCTGACGTTCTTCTCGCAGGCGCCCCACTCCTTCGAAATCGGCGCGGGACGGAGCGTGAGCGACAACCTCTTCAGCGGCCGCCTCGGTGACGTGCCCACCAGCACCACCATGGAGACCCAGGAGTTCGCCTGGCGCTACCGCGGAGGCGTGCTGCCGGAGACCTCGCTCGAGTCCCGCCGGCAGGTCACCGACAGCGAGACCCCCGACCTCCGGACCGGCGAGACGCGGACCGCCGTCACCCTGCGGGCCCGCAAGACCTTCGAGCGGAGCCAGCCGACCCTCACCTACACCCTGGAGCAGCTGGAGCACGAGGGCCCGCCGGAGGCGGTTTTCGTGGAGGGCGACGGCCTGAGCCACGAGCTGCGCTACGAGGACCGCATCCGGGTGGGAGAGCGGGGGCTGCTCACGCCCCTGGCCCGCCTGGAGGTGGGCGAGAACCGGCGCGAGAGCGAGGTCGGCCTCACCCTGGCGGGCCCCCTGTCCACGACCCTCGACGGCAGCGCCACCGTCCGCCACGCGTGGCAGGACCTCGACGGCGCCGCCACGCAGGTCCTGTCGGCCAACGGCATGCTCACCCGGCGCCTGGGCCCGGACCTCACGCTGACCGGCGGCCTCAACGGCGCCCTGGTGAGCGGCGAGGATCTGACCTGGAGCGCCGGGGGGTTCACGGGCGTGAGCGCCATGCCGTGGCCGCACCTGCAGACCGTGGGGGACTACTCGCTCCAGCTCGTCGGCGGCGACGCGCCCCTCAGCGTGGGCCACCGCGGCCACCTGGGCGCCGTCAGCACGTGGGTGCCGCGCCACACGCTCACGGCCGACTACTTCGTGAGCGTCTTCGAGCCGGGCGGCGGCCGGCCGCTGTTCACCAGCCACGAGGTCGCCGTGGGGGCGACGAGCCTCCTGATCCCGCTCACGACGCTCACGCTGACGGCCGCCGCCGATCGGCAGGACGGCGACGGGCTCCAGCAGGGGTACCGGACCGCGCTGGGGGCGGTCGTCTCCCCCTGGGCCGGGACCAGCGTGCGGGCGCGGGCGGATTTCGATACCGTGTCCCGGAGCGGTGGCGACCGCCCGCCCGCCCGGGAGACGCGCTACGGCGTCGAGGGAGGCGTGGACGTCTCCCCGTTCGAGTGGCTGACGCTCTCGGCGAGCGCCCGGCTCGGAGTGGCCGAGATCGACCGCGAGGACCGGAGCGGCCGGTTCGACGCCGACGCGTACCGGGGCGGCGGGAGCCTCAGCTTCCGGTCCCTGACCGTCCGGGCCGAGGGCTTCGTGGAGCGCGAGCCCATCGTCGACCAGGAGCGCCGGGGCGTGCGCGCCTCGCTCTCGTACCGGTTCAGGATCTGGACCATCACCGTGGACCTCGAGCGCGCGTCCGTCACGACGGCCGGGCTGGACTCGGAGCGCGACCGCGTCTTCTTCCGGGTGACGCGGCCGCTGGACTTCTCGTGGCCGTGACGCGATCCGCGGCTCCCGGCGCCCCGCGGGTCCCGCGCCGTCCCGGGCCCCCCGGCGCCCTGGCGGCGCTCGTCGAGCGCGTCGTCAGGTCACGGGCCGGCC
>JBBIOF010000128.1:0-6725 GCA_037443505.1 Candidatus Rokuibacteriota bacterium | reverse complement strand
GCGGGCCTTAGCTTCTGACATGACCTTTAACATATTCTGCGAGAGTCATTAGACTAGGGACGACGGGTGCCGCTCTCGGTCTACGTCCAGATCGCCGTCAACGGCGTGGTGATCTCGTGTCTCTACGTGCTGGTGGCGCTGGGCCTGTCGCTGATCTTCGGTATCATGCACATCGTCAACTTCGCGCAGGGCACGGTGTTCATGCTCGCCGGCCTGCTCCTCTTCGTGCTCAACGTGGCCCTGGGCCTCAACTACTTCCTGGCCGGGCTGCTGGCGGTGGCGGCCATGGCGCTGCTGGGCGTCCTCATGGAGCGCTTCCTGTTCCGGCGCCTGTTCGGCCAGTTCCTGCCGAGCCTGGTGATGTCGCTGGGCGTCCTGCTCGCCATCGAGGGCGTCTGCTGGATGCTCTTCGGCATCACCGGGCAGGCCGTGCCCGCCGTGTTCCCCGGAGTGGTGCGCGTGCTGGGCGCCAGCGTCTCGCGCCAGCGGCTGGTGATCATCCTGGGCGGCCTGGTCCTCATCGCCGCCCTGTTCCTCTTCATCCGCTACACGCGGGCCGGCAAGGCCATCCGGGCCGTCGAGCAGAACCCGGAGGGCGCGGTGCTGCAGGGCATCGACGTCCACGAGGTGACCCGGCTGGTGTTCGTCCTGAGCTTCGCCCTGAGCGCCCTGGGCGCGGTGCTGGCCGCGCCCATCCTCCCCGTCGACCCCAACATGGGGCAGATGCCGCTGCTCAAGGGGCTGGTCATCATCGTCCTGGGCGGGATGGGCAGCGTCACGGGCACCCTGGTGGGCGGGCTCATCGTCGGCTTCACGGAGTCGATCGTGGGCACCTTCTTCGACGCCGTGGACGCGAGCCTGGCCACCTTCGCCATCCTGATGGCGATCCTCCTGTTCCGGCCCTCCGGGCTCCTCCCCTACCGGATGTGACGGGCGTGCGTCCCGTGATCCCGGCCCTGGCGGCCGCGGCCGCCGGGCTGCCGCTCCTCACCCGCGACCCCTACTTTCTGCACGTGGCCATCACCGCGGCGCTCCAGGTCTCCCTGGCCTCGAGCCTCCGCATCCTCTGGAACGTGGGGCTCCTGTCGTGCGGCCACGCGGCGTTCATGGGCATCGGGGCCTACACGTCCGGCCTGCTGGCGACGCGCGCCGGCCTGTCTCCCTGGCTGGGCCTCGGCGCCGGGGCGGCCGCGGCCGCGGCGGTCTCGGCCGTCCTCGGGTACCTCTCGCTGCGCCTGCGCGGCATCTACTTCGTGCTGGTCACCTTCGCCTTCAACGAGGTGTTCATCCTGCTGCTGAACCGGTGGCGGGACCTGACGGGGGGGCCCAGCGGGCTCATGGCGATCCCCCGCTTCGAGGGCTTCACCGCCGCCCGGGTGCCCTACTACTTCCTCGCGATCGTCCTGCTGGCCGTGACCCTCGGGGCGCTCCACCGCCTGGAGCGGTCGCGGACAGGGATGATCCTGTTCGCCATCCGCGACTCCGAGCTGCGGGCGGCGTGCGTGGGGATCGACGTGGTGCGCTACCGCGTCCTGGCCTTCGCGCTGAGCGCGCTGTTCGCGGGCGCGTGGGGCGCCTTCTACGCCCACTACGTCACGGTCGTCTCGCCCACCGACTTCAGCATCTGGCAGTCCATCTACGTCCAGCTCTACATGATCGTGGGCGGCGCCGGGACGTTCGCGGGCCCCATCGTGGGCGGGGCGTTCCTCACCGTGGCCCTGGAGTTCATGCGGGTCACGGGCCCGCTGGTCTCCGTGATCTACGGGCTCCTGCTGACGCTCGTGATGCTCTTCCTGCCCGGCGGTATCGTCTCCCTGGCCGCCCTGGCGCGCCGGCTCCGCCCGGCGCGCCCCGCCGAGGCGGGCCCGTGACACCGCTGCTCCAGGTGGAGGGCCTCACCCGGCAGTTCGGCGGGCTCACCGCGGTCAACGACGTCACCCTCGAGGCCCGGCGGGGCGAGATCGTGGGGCTGATCGGCCCGAACGGGGCGGGGAAGACCACCCTGTTCAACCTCGTCTCGGGGGTGCTCAGGCCCACCCGCGGGCGCGTCGTCTTCGACGGGCGGGACATCACGGGCCTGCCGCCCCACGCCGTCGTGCGCCGCGGGCTTGCCCGCTCGTTCCAGCTCCCCACGCTGTTCGTGTCGTTCTCCGTGCGGGACAACGTGGTCCTGGCGGGCGCGGGCCGGAGCGGCTGGGAGGTGGACGAGCTGCTGGGGTTCTTCGGGCTCGAGCGGGTGGCCGGCGAGCCCGTGCGCGCCCTGCCGCACGGATACCAGAAGATCCTCGAGGTCGCCATGGCCCTGGCCTCGCGGCCCCGGATGGTGCTCCTGGACGAGCCGTTCTGCGGGCTGACCGCGGAGGAGATCGCCACGGTCACCGGGCGTGTCCGGAGCCTCCGCCGCGAGGGCGTCACGTTCATGGTGGTGGAGCACAACATGCGGGCCCTCATGCAGATGGTGGACCGCGTGTACGTGCTGAACTTCGGCAGCCGGATCGCGGAGGGGACGCCGGAGGAGGTCGCCCGGAACCCCGAGGTGATCCGGGCCTACCTGGGTAGCGCGCGCCATGCTGCTGGAGGTTGAGGGCCTGCGCGTCCGCTACGGCGGCGCCGAGGCGCTCCGGGGCGTGAGCCTCGCGGTGCCCGAGGGCGACGTGGTGGCGCTGCTGGGCGGCAACGGCGCGGGCAAGACCACCACGCTCCGGGCGATCTCGGGGCTGGTGCGGCCGGCGGCGGGCGGGATCAGGTTCCGCGGCCGCCCCATCACCGGCCAGCGACCGAAGGCCATCGTGGCGGCCGGCGTCGTCCAGGTGCCCGAGGGCCGCCAGCTCTTTCCCCGCATGAGCGTCCTCGAGAACCTGGAGCTGGGGGCCTATCTCCGCTCCGACCGGGAGATCCGGAGCGACCTCGAGCGCGTCTTCGGCCACTTCCCGGTGCTGCGGGAACGGGCACGGCAGGCGGCCGGCAGCCTCTCCGGCGGCGAGCAGCAGATGCTTGCCATCGGCCGGGCGCTCATGGCCCGCCCGCGCCTGCTGCTGCTGGACGAGCCGTCGCTCGGGCTGGCGCCGCGCGTGGTGGAGGAGATCGCCGCCATCGTGCATGACATCAACCGGGCCGGCGTGTCCATCCTGCTGGTCGAGCAGAACGCCGAGATGGCCCTGGGCCTGGCCCGGACCGCCTGCGTGCTGGAGAGCGGCACGGTCGCCATCTCCGGCGCGGCCGCGGACCTCCGGGCGGACGAGCGGGTCCGGCGGGCGTACCTCGGCGTCGCCTGACCGCCCGGCCCTCGGCCGCGGGAGGACGAACCGCGGCTCGGCCCCGTCCTTCGGCCCAGGCCGCGGCCGGATGGGCCAGGCGGCCTGGAGCGGCCGGGGGTGATAGGATCGACCCGTGGTGCGCGGGCTCCGGAGTCCTCTCCCGGTCGGCCCGGCGCGGGCGCCGGAGCGGCGTCTGGCCGGGGCCTGAGGTCGCGCCTCTGGGCGAGACACGTGTCGACCTCCGGCATCTCCTGGAAGACCTCCGCGACGCCTACCCCGGGTCGACCGAGGAGACGATCCTGACCGAGATCGTCGCCAACGCCCTCGACTCGGGCGCGTCGACCATCGCGATCACGACGGACCCCACGGCGCCCGCCCTGACCATCGTGGACGACGGGGCGGGCATGCGGCGCCGCGAACTGGCCCGCTACCACGACGTCGCGTCGAGCGCCAAGGTGCGCGGCGCCGGGATCGGGTTCGCGGGCGTCGGGATCAAGATCGCGCTCCTGGTATGCGTCGAGGTCGTCACCGAGACGCGGCGGGGCAGGCACCACGTGGCCACCGCGTGGCGCCTGGCGTCGCGCCAGAAGGCGCCGTGGCGGTGGATTCCGCCGCCGGGGCTCGTCACCGACCACGGGACGGCGGTGCGCCTCACGCCGGACCACGCGCTGTCGCCCCTGGTGGATCCCGGCTTCATCGAGGGCGTGCTCCGGCGGAGCTTCCAGGCGCTCCTCGATCCCGCTCTTCGGGACGTCCTTGCCGGCCACTATCCGCGTGGGGTCAGGTTCCTCCTCAACGGATGTCCCGTCGAACCGGAGGCCCGGCCCGCACAGGAGATCGCGCCCGTGTCCATCCGCGTCGCGCGCAGGCGCAAGCCGGCCGGTGCGGGCTACCTGGTCCGTGATCCGGTCCCGCTGCCCGAGGACCTGCGGGGCGTCGCGGTGAGCACGTACGGGAAGGTCATCCGGCGCGGCTGGGAATGGCTGGGCATCGCTCCGTCCACGCCTGACCGCGTGGGCGGCCTCATCGAGATCCCCGCCCTCGCCGAGTGCCTGACCCTGAACAAGGCGGACTTCATCCGCTCCGGCGGGCGGGGCGCGACCTACCTGGCCTACCGGAAGGCGATCCAGGAAGCTGTGGCCCGCCAGCTCGAGGCGTGGGGGCAGGCGGGTGAGTCCGATGAGCGCGCGCGGCGGCGGGCCGCCCCTCCGGTGGAGCGCGACCTGGAGACGGTGCTCGCGGACCTGGCCGACGACTTCCCCCTGCTCGCCAGCCTTGTCGAGCAGCGCGCTGGCGGGCAGCGCCGGCTGTCGGTGACCGGCCGCGGCCCCGTGGTCGAGACGGCCGCGCCCGTTGCGGTCCACGAGCCGCCGGCTGCGGTGGTTGCGGAGGGCGCGGCGCCGGGCACCGAGCCGGCCCAGGCATCGGCGAGTCCGGCCGCCGAGCACGAGCCGCGCGCTCCCGAGCCTCCCTCGCCTGCGCCGGCCACCGGCCACGTCGTCTCGGGACCACGGGCACGCCGGTCCGGCCGGTACGGGCTGAGCATCCACTTCGAGGCACGCCCGGGGGATCCTGAGCTCGCCCGCGTGGTCGAGTCGACCGTGTGGGTCAACGAGGCCCACCCGGCGTACCGCCGTGCCGTCGCCTCCCGTTCCGAGGGGTACCACGTCGCGGTGGCCGTGGCGATGGCGCTGGCCCCGCTGGCCGTGGAACCCGCCAAGGAGCATGCGTTCATCACCGCGTTCCTGGGCTGCTGGGGCGGTGTCATCGACCGACGAAGGCGGCGCCGGCGTTGAGCGAGCGCCGCGGGTGAAGGGCGAATCCGCGCCCGGTGAAGCCCGGCGACATCCCGGACACGACCACTCAGCAGGTGCCGCGGTGAGGCCGGTCAGGGTGGCCGCGATCGGCGTGGGCCGCTGGGGGCGGGTGCTGGCCGACGCGGCTGCCCGGGGCACCGGCCTCGAGGTCGTGGCCTGCACGAGTCGCTCCGCGGACAGCCGCGCGGCCTTCGCCCGGGCCTACGGGTGCCGGGACTCTCCCACCTACGAGGCGGTGCTGGCGGACCCCGAGGTGGAGGGCGTGCTCATCACCACGCCCCACTCCGTCCACGCCCAGCAGGTGATCGCCGCCGCCGCGGCCGGCAAGCACGTGTTCGTGGACAAGCCCTTCACGCTCACGGTGGCCGACGCCCGCCGGGCCACGGAGGCGTGTCGCCGGGCGGGCGTGGTGCTCGCCGTGGGCCACCAGCGGCGCCGGCAGCCGGCCAGCCGGGCGCTCAGGCGGCTGCTGGACGAGGGCGCCCTCGGGCGCGTGGCGCAGGTGGAGGGCAACATCTCGGCCGACATCGGGTTCGAGCTCCGGCCGGGCATGTGGCGCACCGCGCCCGCCGAGACCCCCGGCGGGGCGATGACGAACCTGGGCATCCACCACGTGGACACCTTCCAGTACCTGCTGGGCCCCATCGCCCGCGTGACGGCCTTCTCCCGGCGCGTGGCGCTCACCGGGCTGGAGATCGACGACGTGACGTCCATCCTCTTCGAGTTCGCCTCGGGCAGCCTGGGCTACCTCGGGACCTCCTGGGTGCACGCGAACCGCACGTCGGTCATCACCGTGCACGGCACGGAGGCGCAGGCCTGGAGCGAGGCCGACGGCACGCGCCTCTACCTGGCGCGCCGCGGCGAGCGGGAGCGGACGCCCGTGCCCCTGGCGCCGGTGGACGCCGTGGTCGAGGAGCTGGCGGAGTTCGCGCGCTGCGTGCGCGAGCGCGCCAGGCCCGAGGTGGGCGGCGAGGAGGCGACGGCGGCCGTCGCCGTGCTGGAGGCCGTCGTCCGGTCGGCGAGGACCGGCCGCGCGGTGGACGTGGCCCGGCCGCGGGCCTGAGGTCCGGCGCCGACGCCAGCGGCCTCGCGCGCTTGACAGCCCGGGGGCCGGGGACTACAGTCCCCCCACCGTTCCACCGGCGTCCTTCGACACGCGCGCTGTCTCCGGCGCCAGAAGGAGGTCCAGCCGTGAAGACCGTCACCATCGACCGCGGCAAGCACCTGCGCGAGCAGCCGACGACGGGGCACAACCGCTGGCACCCCGACACCCCGCCCATCCTCGAGGTCGAGGAGGGCGAGGAGGTGGCGCTGGAAACCCGGGACGCGGCCGACGGCTACCTGGGCCCGGCCTCGACGGAGGCCGACTTCGCCGGCCTGCCGTTCGGGGTGATCCACCCGCTCACGGGGCCCGTGGCCGTCAAGGGCGCACGTCCCGGCGACCTCCTCGAGGTGGAGTTCGTGGAGATCGTCCCGCAGCGCTGGGCCTTCAGCGCCATCATCCCCGGCCTGGGGTTCCTGCGGGACGTCATGGGCATCCCCTTCCTCGTGCACTGGAGCGTCTCGGACGGGTGGGCGCGGTCGCGGCAGCTGCCCGGCGTCCGGGTCCCGGCGGCGCCGTTCATGGGCGTGGCCGGCGTGGCGCCCTCGC
>JBBIOF010000127.1:0-6749 GCA_037443505.1 Candidatus Rokuibacteriota bacterium | reverse complement strand
TCGGGCGCCGTGGTGCCGGCGCACACGCGGCTCGGCCCCGGAGGGGCGACGGCCGCCGTGCTAGACTGAATCGTTATGACGCTCGCACGGATCCGCAATTTCTCCATCGTGGCGCACATCGACCACGGCAAGTCCACGCTGGCCGATCGCCTCCTGGCGCTCACCGGTACCATGGACGCCAGGAAGGCCGTGGACCAGGTGCTGGACTCGATGGACCTGGAGCGCGAGCGCGGCATCACCATCAAGGCCCACACGGTGCGCCTCCTCTACCGGGCCCGCGACGGCCAGGAGTACACGCTGAACCTGATCGACACGCCCGGGCACGTGGACTTCTCCTACGAGGTGTCGCGGGCCCTGGCCGCCTGCGAGGGGGCGCTCCTGCTCATCGACGCCGCCCAGGGGATCGAGGCCCAGACCCTGGCCAACTTCTACCTGGCCGCCGACGCCGGGCTCGAGATCGTGCCCATCATCAACAAGATCGACCTGCCCGCCGCCGACGTGGACGGCACGCGCGCGCAGATCACGGAGGCGCTGGGGCTGGACG
Organism: Candidatus Rokuibacteriota bacterium; assembly: GCA_037443505.1. GTDB lineage: Bacteria > Methylomirabilota > Methylomirabilia > Rokubacteriales > CSP1-6 > JBBIOF01. The sequence goes on along the minus strand of JBBIOF010000127.1, from coordinate 6,205 downwards.
GCGACGAGGCCCTGGCCATCTCGGCCAAGCACGGCACGGGCGTCCCCGAGGTGCTGGAAGCCATCGTCCACCGCATCCCGCCGCCCAAGGGCGACCCCGACGCGCCGCTCCGGGCCCTGGTGTTCGACTCCTTCTACGACTCCTACCAGGGCGTGGTGGTCTACGTGCGCCTGTTCGACGGGCGGGTGCGGCCCGGGACGCGGATCCTCCTCATGTCGAGCGGCCGCACCTACGAGGTGCAGCAGGTGGGAGTGTTCGGCCCCGACATGCGGCCGGTGGACGAGCTGGCGGCGGGGCAGGTGGGCTACCTGACCGCCTCCATCAAGCGCGTGGCCGACGCCAAGGTGGGCGACACCGTCACCGAGGCGCTCCGCCCGACCTCCACGCCGTTCCCGGGCTACCGGGATGCCAAGCCCATGGTCTTCGCGGGCCTCTATCCCATCGAGGACACGGACTACGAGGCCCTGCGCGACGCCCTGGAGAAGCTGCGCCTGAACGACCCCGCCTTCAGCTTCGAGCCGGAGACCTCGCTGGCGCTGGGCTACGGCTTCCGGTGCGGGTTCCTCGGCATGCTCCACCTGGAGATCGTGCAGGAGCGGCTGGAGCGCGAGTTCGGCCTGTCCCTGATCGTCACGGCGCCCAGCGTGCGCTACCGGGTGGTGACCACCGCCGGCGAGGTCCAGGAGGTGGACAACCCCTCGCGGCTGCCCACGCCGGACCGCATCGACCGCATCGAGGAGCCCTACGTGCGGTCCTCGGTGTTCGTGCCCACCGAGTACATGACGGCCATCTACCGGCTGGCCCAGGAGAAGCGCGGCGAGCACCGGGGCCTCGAGTACCTGGGCAAGCGCGTGCACATCCGGTTCGACTTCCCCCTGTCGGAGATCGTGGTGGACTTCTACGACCGGCTGAAGTCCATCTCCAAGGGGTACGCGTCCTTCGACTACGAGCTGGCGGACTTCCGGCCGTCCGACCTGGTCAAGCTCGACATCCTGCTCAACGGCGACCCGGTGGACGCGCTGTCCATCATCGTCCACCGGGACAAGGCGTACGAGAAGGGCAGGGCCCTGGTGGAGAAGCTGCGGGGAGTGATCCCCCGCCAGCTCTTCGAGGTCGCCATCCAGGCCGCCATCGGCAGCCGGGTCATCGCCCGCGAGACGGTCCGCGCCATGGGCAAGAACGTGACCGCGAAGTGCTACGGCGGCGACATCACGCGGAAGCGGAAGCTCCTGGAGCGCCAGAAGGAAGGGAAGAAGCGCATGAAGCAGGTCGGCAGGGTCGAGGTCCCGCAGGAGGCCTTCCTCACCGTGCTGAAGAGCTGAGCCCCGGGAGATGGACGTGTCGGAGCGGAACCTCGAGGAGGCCCGGAAGGTGGACGCGGTGGCGGCGGCCAGGACGGCAGACGCCGCACGCCGGCGGAAGTCCCTGGTCCGGGAGTACGGCGAGGCCATCGTCATCGCGGTCCTCCTGGCGCTCGTCATCCGGACGCTGGTGGTGCAGGCGTTCACCATCCCGTCCGGGTCGATGATGGACACGCTGCTGGTCGGCGACTACATCCTGGTGAACAAGTTCCTCTACGGCGCGGAGATCCCCTCCACCGGCTGGCGGCTGCCCGGCCTGCGCCAGCCCGAGGTCGGCGACATCATCGTCTTCAAGTACCCGCAGGACGAGAAGCGCGACTTCATCAAGCGCATCATCGGCACGCCGGGGGACGTGGTGCAGGTCCGCGGGCACCAGGTCTTCGTCAACGGCCGCCCCCTCCGGGAGCCCTACGTGAAGCAGACCTCCTCGGCCCCGGCGGCGGGCGACCTCTACTGCGGCTACGCCTACGGCTGCGAGCCCATCCGGGTCCCGCCCGACTCCTACTTCGTCATGGGCGACAACCGGGACAACTCGCAGGACAGCCGCTACTGGGGCTTCGTCAAGCGGGACAAGATCAAGGGCAAGGCGTTCCTGATCTACTGGTCCTGGGACAGCGACCGCCACTGGCTGCGATGGTGGAGGCTCGGCAAGTACATCCCCTAGCCGTCCTGGACGAGCCCCTGGCCGAGGCGTCCCCGGCCAGCCCGTCCCTGGGCTTCTACGTGCACGTCCCCTTCTGCGTGCAGCGGTGCCACTACTGCTCGTTCACCACCGCCCCGCTCCCTCCCGGCGGAATGGCCCGCTACCTGCGGGCGCTCGGGCGCGAGATCGATCTCCTGGGCGCGCTGCCCTGGGCGGGCCGCGTGACCGTCGCGTCGGTCTTCTTCGGGGGCGGCACCCCGTCCCTGCTGGAGCCCGCCGACCTCGCGGGCATCCTCGACCGGCTGCGCGCCCGCTTCGCCCTCGCCCCCGGTGCGGAGGTCACGGTGGAGTGCAACCCGGAGAGCGTCAGCCGGCCCCGGCTCGAGGCGTACCGGGCCGCCGGGGTGACCCGGCTGAGTCTCGGCGTCCAGGCGCTCGACGACAGCGTCCTGGCGGCGCTGGGCCGCCTGCACGACGCACGGGAAGCCCGGGCCGCCTTCGAGGCCGCCCGGGAGGCGGGGTTCGCCAACGTCAGCGTGGACCTCATGTACGGCCTGCCCGGGCTCGATGTCGCCGGCTGGGCGCGGACGGTCGAGGAGGTGCTCGGCTGGGCCCCCGAGCACGTGTCCGCCTACGGCCTCACGCTCGACGCCGGCAGCCGGTGGGGCGCGAGCGGGGCCCCCGGGCTGCCGCCCGAGGCCCTGGTGGTGGAGCAGTACTGGACGCTCGCGCGTCGGGCCACCGACGGCGGCTGGGAGCACTACGAGATCTCGAACTACGCCCGCCCGGGGTTCCGCTCGGTGCACAACCAGATTTACTGGCGCCGGCGGGAGTACCTGGCGGCGGGCCCCGGCGCCGCCGGCTTCGCCGGCGACCTGCGCTGGACCAACGTGAAGTCGACCCCGCGGTACTGTGACCTCCTCGAGGAGGGCGTGCTGCCCGTGGACGCCTGCGAGCGCCTGGACCCCCGCCAGGCCCTGGGGGAGCGGCTCATGCTGGGCCTCCGCACCGCCGACGGGGTGCCGGCCGCCTGGCTGGCCGAGCGCATCGGCGGCGACCGGCGGCTCGCCCGGCTCGTCGGTGCCTGGGAGGAGCGCGGGCTCCTCCTCCGGCCGGCGCCCGACCGCGTCCGGCTCAGCGAGGCGGGCTTCCTCCTCTCCGACGCGCTCTTCGTGGAGATCCTCTGACCCCCAGGGGGGCGCCTTGACTTGGCCGCGGGGGATTGTTACAAGCTGAGCCGGGGATGGACGCCCGCCACCGAGACGTCCTGATCGCGGTCATCCGCGAGTACATTGACTCGGCGCAGCCGGTGGGCTCTCGCCTGCTCGCCCGGCGGCACTTCCCCAACCTCTCGCCCGCCACCATCCGCAACGTCATGGCCGACCTGGAGGACATGGGCTACCTGGCCCAGCCCCACACCAGCGCCGGGCGGGTCCCCACGGACAAGGCCTACCGCTTCTACGTGGAGTCCTTCCCCCCGCCGCAGGCCGCGCCCCGCCAGCTCGGCGAGCGGCTGGCGCCCCGGGCCTCGGGCATCGACAGCTTCATGGAGCGTACCTCGGCCCACCTGTCGGCCACCACCCGGATGACGGGCCTCCTGCTGGCGCCGCCCCTCAGGCACACGAAGATCGCCCGCGTGGAGCTGATGCCGCTGGAGGGCGACCGGGCGCTGGCGGTGCTCGTCACGGACTCCGGGTGGGTCACGGCGCGCGCCGTCACGGTCGAGCCGCCCCTGCCCGCCGACGACGTGCGCAAGGTGGGCCGCGAGCTCACGCGCCGGTTCGGCGACCGCACGGTGGCCGACATCCTGGACATGGAGTCGTCGCCCGCCGACCCGCTGGACGAGCTGCATACCCGGGCCCGGTCCATCACCGACCAGGTCCTGGCGATGCTGCGGGGGCGGTCGCTGTACATCAGCGGCGCCATCAACATGCTCGATCACCCCGAGTTCCTCGACCTCGAGGCCACGCGGGCGCTCCTGCGCACCTTCGAGGAGAAGGAGCGGCTGGCCGACCTGATGGCCAGCCTGGCCGAGAACGAGGGCGTCCGCGTCACCATCGGCGAGGAGAACCCGTACGCCGAGATGCGCGAGTGCACCCTCATCACCTCCACGTACCTCTACCGGGATCAGGTGCTGGGCATCCTGGGCGTCGTCGGGCCGCGGCGGCTGCCGTACCCCGACGTGATCTCCGTGGTGAACGAGACGGCGCGCCAGGTGACGGAGGCCCTGTCCCGCGTCCGTCAGGACCTCTACCTCCCCTCGTAGGCCGCCCCGCGGCGGCTGATATAATTCGTCGTATGAACGACGCGTATCGTGCCGACGATGGCTCGGCCGCGGAGGCGGCCGCCCGGGCGGAGGCCGCCCCGGCGCCCGCCGGGCCGGGCGAGGTCACACCTCCGGAGGTCGAGGAGCTGAAGCGCCAGCTCGACGAGAAGCAGGACCGGCTCCTGCGCGCGCTGGCGGAGATGGACAACATGCGGCGCCGCATGCAGCGGGAGCGCGAGGAGTACACGCGCTACGCCGCCGAGGCGCTCATCCGCGAGATCATCCCCGTGCTGGACAACCTCGACCGCGCGCTGGACGCGGCCCGGTCCACGAGCGACGCGGCCAGGATCGTCGAGGGAGTGGAGCTGATCCAGCGCGAGCTCCTGCGGGTGCTGGAGCGGGCCGGAGTCCGCCGCTACTCGTCCGTGGGCCAGCGCTTCGATCCCACCCGCCACGAGGCGACCGCGCGCGTCGTGAGCGTCGAGCAGGCCCCCGACACGGTCGTGGCCGAGGTGGTGCCCGGCTACCTCCTCCACGATCGGGTCCTCCGGGCCGCGCAGGTCGCCGTCGCGGTCGCGCCCGACGAGGACGCCGCCTAGGTGCCGCCGGACTACTACGAGATCCTGGGCGTCCCGCGCACGGCGGGCGAGGACGAGATCAAGAAGGCCTACCGCCGGCTGGCCATGCAGTACCACCCCGACCGGAACCCGGGCGACAAGCACGCGGAGGAGCGCTTCAAGGAGGCCAGCGAGGCCTACGCGGTGCTGTCCGACCCGGACAAGCGGGCCCGCTACGACCGGTTCGGCACCGTGGGCCCGGTGGGCGGCTTCGGCGAGACCGACTTCGGGACGCTCTTCGAGGACCTCTTCGAGAACCTGTTCGCCGGGTCCGGGCGCGGCGGCCGTCGCACCCGGGCCGCGCGGGGGGAGGACCTCCAGTACGAGCTGAAGATCTCCCTGGAGGACGCGTACCGCGGCGTCGAGACCCGGGTGCAGGTGCCGCGGCTCGAGCGGTGCGAGCGCTGCGAGGGCACGGGCCTGGAGCCGGGAACCCGCCGGGAGACGTGCGACACGTGCCGGGGCCGCGGCGAGGTGCGGCTGACCCAGGGCTTCCTCACGGTGGCCCGCACGTGCCCGCGGTGCCACGGCCAGGGCGAGATCGTCCGCCACCCGTGCGAGCAGTGCCGGGGCGAGGGACGCCGGCGCGCGGAGCGGGTGCTCACGGTGAAGATCCCCGCCGGCATCGAGGACGGCATGCAGCTCCGCATCTCCGGCGAGGGATCGAGCGGCTACCACGGCGGTCCGCCCGGTGACCTCTACGTGCTCGTCCGCATCCAGGAGCACGAGCTGTTCACGCGGGACGGCGCGGACCTGCTCTGCGACGTGCCCGTGTCGTTCCCGCAGCTCGCGCTGGGCGCCGAGATCGAGGTGCCGCTGATCGGGGCCACCGCCACCCTCAAGATCCCGCCGGGCAGCCAGCCCCACCAGGTGCTCCGGCTGCGCGGCCAGGGCATGCCGCGGCTGCGCGAGCGGGGGCGCGGCGACATGTGCTACCGGCTGATCCTCGAGGTTCCCTCGAAGCTCAACGCGCGGCAGCGGGAAGCGCTGGAGGCGTTCGAGGCGGCGTCCCGGGGCCACCGCGGCCCCCTCCTGGCCTTGTTCCTCGAGCGCATGAAGAAGGTCATCGGGTAGCCGTCCGCCCGGCGATGGCCGCCGCACCCTACTGGGAGCTTGCCCTCCCCGTCTCCCCGGACGCGGCCGAGGGCCTCACCAACTTCCTCTGGGAGATCGGGGCGCTGGGCGTCGTGGAGGAGGAGCGGCCCGGCGGCCGGGCGGAGCTGCGTGCCTTCTTCGCCGGCTCGGCGCCGGCGGCGGACCTCGCGGCGCGCGTCGACGCCTACCTGCACGCCCTCGAGGGCCTCGGCTTCGAGCGGGC
>JBBIOF010000126.1:0-6862 GCA_037443505.1 Candidatus Rokuibacteriota bacterium | reverse complement strand
TCGCGGCGGCGGTCGGCGCCGCGGCCGTGCCCGCCGGGCCCGCGGCGGCGCAGGTCCGGGCCACCTACCTCTACACGCTGTCCACGTTCACGGGCCCGGTCCCCTACAACCACGCCCGCCTGGCGGTGGACCGCGTCAACAACGAGGTCTACGTCCTGTACCAGAACACCATCCGCGTCTTCAACGAGTCGGGGATGGAGGTCCACCGCTTCGGCGACGACCTCGGCCTGGGCCACATCGTGGACCTCGCCGTGGACGACCGCGGCGACATCCTCCTGCTCGCCTACCGCGACGGGCAGCCGTCCATCGTGCGCTGCGACTTCCGCGGCCGGCCGCGCTCCAGCACGTGGCTCACGGGCCTGCCGCGCGGCTTCTCCGGGTTCAGTCCCAACCGGCTGGCGGCGCAGCTCGGACGGCTGTTCCTCGCGTCCACCATGGGGCTCCAGGTGGTCGTCGCGGACCGCGACGGCGCGGTCACCGCGGCGCACGACCTGTTCCGGCTGTTCCAGCTGGAGGAGAAGGACCGCGGCACGGTGGAGCTGGGGGGCTTCGCCGTGGACCGCGACGGCAACGTGCTGATGACGGCTCCCGTCCTGTTCCGGGCCTTCGTGCTGGCGCCCGACGGGACGCTATCCGCCTTCGGCAAGGCCGGCGGCGGCCCTGGCCGGTTCAACGTCGTCGGCGGCATCGCCCGCGACGGCCGGGGCCACCTGCTCGTGGTGGACAGGCTGAAGAGCGCCGTGCTCGTGTTCAACCCGAAGCTCGACTTCGTCACGCAGTTCGCCGGCCGGGGCTACCGGCCCGGCGAGCTGATCTTCCCGGACGACCTGGTGGTCGACGCCGCCGACCGCGTGTACGTCACCCAGGCGGCGCGGCGGGGGGTCAGCGTGTTCAAGCTGACCTTCCCGTGAGGGACTCCACCAGGGGAAGGGGGTGAGACGGGGCGCACGGGACGACCTGCACCGGACGGCCAACCGCCCGGAACTCACGGGATGCTGAGGAGGAGCAATGAAGAGCGTGACATGGGTTCTCATCGTGGTGGGGGCGGCGCTCCTCGCCTTCGGGCTGGGCGGGACGGCGCTCGCGTTCCACTCCGGCGGCGTCGCCGAATGCACCGGCTGTCACAGCATGCACAGCCCCGCGGCGAGCGGCGCCTTCCTGCTCAAGGGCTCGGACCAGAGCTCGACGTGCCTGAACTGCCACGAGCACGCGGGCGACACCGGCCCGACCAGCTACCACATCAGCACGGCTCCGGCCGACATGCCGGCGGGAGTCGCGCCGCTCCAGCGCACGCCGGGCGGCGACTTCGGCTGGCTCAAGAAGACGTACACCTTCACGGTGCGCGGGGCGACGACCACCGAGGACGGCGCCAGCCACGGCCACAACATCGTGGCGGCGGACAAGGGCTACGTGGCCGACCCGGTGAACACCACGGCGCCGGGCGGGACCTTCCCCGCCGCCCAGCTCGCCTGCAACAGCTGCCACGACCCGCACGGCAGGTACCGCCGCAAGAGTGACGGCACGATCGCGACCAGCGGCGCGCCGATCATCGCGTCCGGCTCCTATGCCACCAACACCACGCCCGGCTACTCCGAGCCGCCGGCCGCCGGGACGGCCCTCGGCGTGTACCGGCTCCTGGCCGGGGCCGGCTACTCCAAGGGCGGCGTCACCTTCCTGGGGAACCCGGCCGCCAAGGCGCCGAGCACGTACAACCGAAAGGAGGACACGAACCAGACCCGCGTCGCCTACGGCCATGCCACGACGGGCGGCCACGTCTCGTGGGGCGACTGGTGCGCGACCTGCCACGGGCAGATGCACAGCAGCGGCGGCTACGTCCACCCGGTCGACGAGGACCTCGGGTCGACGATCAAGGCCAACTACGACCAGTACGTGAAGTCCGGCGACCTGACCGGCACGAACGCCAGCGCCTTCCTGTCCCTCGTCCCGTTCGTCGAGAACACCGGCGACTACGCCACCCTGGCCTCCCACGCCAAGAGCGACGACACGTACCTGACGGGCCCGGGCGTCACCGACAAGGTGTCGTGCATCTCCTGCCACCGGGCACACGCCAGCGGCTGGCCGCACGCGCTCCGGTGGAACATGGAGGGCGAGTTCATCGTCTACAACAGCCTCTGGCCGGGCACGGACACGACCCCCACCGCACCGCAGTTCGCTCGGGGCCGGACGTCCGCGGAGACCCAGGCGGCCTACTACGACCGCCCCGCGACGAAGTTCGCGAGCTACCAGCGCGTGCTGTGCAACAAGTGCCACGCCCAGGACTAGTGATCGCACCCTAGTCACCCCGAGGTGATGGGACCGGAGGGCTGGCGCCCCCGCCAGCCCTCCACATTTGCCTTTGAACTCCTCCGGCGGCATGCCGTATGGTGCCCGGGTGAAGACGCTGCTCCTCGGTCTCGTCGCGGCCTCCCTGACGGCCGCCGGCTGCCAGGCGGCGGCCGTGACGCCGTCGTCCCGCGTCCGTCTCCCCGACGAGGGGGCGGTCTACCTCTACCTCCAGCCCCTGCCCCGCGACGCGGAGCGGCTGCGGCTCGTCATCGACGGCATCGCCGCCGTCCAGGCCGGCGGCGGCGAGTGGCCCCTGTCGCTGTCCCTCACGGAGCTGGCGGGCCGGGACGTCCGCCGCCAGCGGCTCCTGGCGGCCGGCCCGCTCCCGGCGGGGCACTACGCGGGCTTCCTCTTCCGGACCGGGCGCGCCTCCCTCGAGGGGGCCCACGGAGCCTCGGCCCTCCTGGTGCCCGAGGCCGCCGCGCGGATCGACTTCCCCTTCACGGTCCGCCGGGGCGAGGCCGGGGTGGTCGCGCTCTCCCTCGGGTACGCCCAGTCGGTGGACGGCGGCTACCGCTTCGCCCCCGCGTTCTCGGCGTACCGGCCGGAGCGGCCCGCCGCGGGCTTCATGGCCTTCGTGGCCAACCGCGGCTCGAACGACGTGACGGCGTTCGACAAGAAGGCCCGGCAGGTCTTCGACGTGATCGCCACGGGCGACAGGCCCTCGGCGCTGGCCCTCGACGCGCGCGCCGGCCGGCTCTACGTGGCGCTGGCGGGCGAGGACGCCATCGAGGTGATCGACGTGCTGTCGGGACGGCACGTCGATCGCATCCGCCTGACGCCGGGCGACGAGCCGGCCCACCTGGCGCTCACCCCGGACGGGCGCACGCTCCTCACCGCCAACCGGGGCTCGAACACGGTGAGCGTGGTGGACACCGCCGCCCGGGCCGAGCGGACGAAGGTGCCGGTGGGCAACGGGCCGCGGTTCGTCGCCCTCGACCGCACGGGCCGCCGGGCCTTCGCCCTCAACACCCTGTCGAACTCCGTCTCCGTCCTCGACGTCGCGGGGCGTGCCGGGGTCCGGACCATCGCCGTGGACCCGGCCCCCCTGCAGGGCGACTTCAATCGCCGGGGCGACCGGCTCTACGTCGTCCACGAGCAGGCCCCGTACGTGACGGCCATCGACACCGGCACCCTGACCGTCGCGCGCCGGTTCCCCCTGCGCTCCGCCGCGGAGGCCATCGAGGTGGACCCCAGCACGGACTTCGTCTACCTGGCCGGCCGTGGCGACCCCGGCGTGGGCCTGCACGACCCCTTCTCGTTCGGGACGGTGGACTTCATCCCGGCGCCCGGCGAGATCGCCGACATGGCGACCGACGCGGACGAGAACGCCCTCTACCTGCTGAGCCGCGCCGCCAACCGCGTGCTCGTCTTCGACCGCATCCGCAAGCGCCTGGTGGGCGAGATCGACGTCGGCCAGGCCCCCTCCTCCATCACCGTGACCGGCGAGAACTAGGAGCGGGACGGCGCTCCATGCGACCGTTCCCCGAGGCGCGGCACGCCCGGTGGGCGCTCGTGTGCGGGGCCGCGCTCCCGCTCGTCCTCGGCCCGACCGCGGCCCGGGCGGACGGCATCCTGGAGGCCATCACCGCCAGCGAGGAGCTGACCTACAGCGTCTTCTCCTCGAAGACCACCGACGCCGCCACCGGGACCACCACCACCCTCGACGCCGCCACCTACGGGTCCCGGACGAACCTCAGGGTCAACTACAACCTCCTGCCCAGCCTGAACCTGGACGCCGGAGGCACCTACGACCGGACCCTCTCCGACCTCGGGGGCGACGCGGGCGACACCGAGACGGAGATCACCCGGGTCCGGCCGTACGTCTGGCTGAACCTCCGCGATCCCGTGCTGGGCGCCTCCCTGGGCTACGACCTCTCGGACGAGACGGTGGACACCTCGGGCCAGCGGCAGACCGGCCTCACCCGCGAGACGTACACCTCGCACCTGGCCTGGCGGCCCGCCGACCTGCCGTGGACCCAGTTCCGGTACACGCGCACGACCACCCGCGACCACGACCGCGAGTTCCTGGACACCCGGCAGGACCAGCTCTTCCTGAAGTCCGAGTACGCCTACCGCGGCCTCAGCGCGTACTACGCCGGCACCCACCTGACGACCGACGACCGGGTCGAGGACGCCGAGTCCACGGTGCTCTCGCACGAGGGCAAGCTGGCCTACGCGGTCACCTTCCTCGACGGGCGCCTCGCGTTCGCCACCGACAACCGGATCCGGTTCACCGAGGTCACCACCGACCGCGGCCTCGCCCTGGCCGGGCTCACCAACGCCGCCGCGCTGGCGCTGCCGGCGGTGGCCGGCCTCTCCGCCGTGGACGACACGCCGGACAGCGGCGCCCTGGCCTCCACCCCGGAGCTGATCAACGGCGACGTCACCACGGGCGCCGGCCCGGACATCGGCTTCCCGGGGTTCGGGGTGCCCCGCGAGCAGCGCAACGTCGGGCTGGACTTCGGCACGCCCCTGGCGGTGAACACGCTGCGCGTCTGGGTGGAGGGGTTCCGACCCGGCCCCCTGCCGGACGACGTCGTGGCGGCCTTCTCCTGGGACGTCTACACCAGCTCCGACAACGTCACCTGGACGCTCCACGCCACGGTGCCGGTGGCGCGCTTCGGCCCCTTCGACCGCCGCTTCGACATCACGTTCCCGTCCGTGACCACCCGGTACATCAAGGCCGTCACCCGCCCCCTGCCGCCCGGCGTGGTGGGCACCACCTCCACCAGCGACTTCCCGGACATCTTCGTGACGGAGGTCCAGGCCTTCGCCGACACCACCGTGGCCGGCGGCGCGGGCGGCGGCCGCCAGCGCATCACCCAGACCACGCGCAGCCACAGCGTGGACGTCAAGGCCGTGCTGCTGCGGCTGCCGTTCCTCTACTACCGGTTCACGGGCGACTACCTGGACTTCGGCGACGACACCGAGCCGCGCTACACCCTCTCCAACGGCCTCTACCTGAGCCACCGCCTCACGCCGACCCTGTCCACCAGCGCCAACGCCGCCTTCGAGTTCGGGCAGGAGCGCGGCGAGCGCCGGCGCGCGGTGCTCTACTACGCGTCGCTCACCGCCACCCCGCTGCCGGCGCTGACCGACAGCCTGGTCTTCAGCGGCAACCAGCAGTGGGTCGGCGACGCGTCGGCCGCCAGCAACTCCGTGGTCCTCTACAACACGGCGCAGCTCTACCGGGGCATCGACGCCACGCTGAACCTGGGAGCCGTCTTCACCTCCGACGAGCCCGGGGCCGGGGCGTCGCAGCGGCGGCAGGAGTACTGGGTGAACGTGGGGACCGGCATCGTCCCTCACCCCAACCTCTCGCTGACCACCTACTACCTCGGGAAGCTGACCCGCGCCCGGGTCCGCGAGGCGGGGGCCACGCGGGAGACCGACACCACGGAGCACCGCGTGGACACCACCCTCTACTTCACGCCCTTCCGGACGCTGGCGCTCTCCGCCACCACCGGCGTCGTCGCCCAGACGGACCGGGACCTCTCCGTGACCCAGAACTACGGCCTGAGCTGGGCGCCGTTCCCGGACGGGAACCTCCAGCTCTCGCTCGCCTACTCCGAGAGCCGCCTTCCCGACGAGACCACGTCCCGGGTGCTGCAGCCCGGCGTGCGCTGGTACTTCACCGCCCGGCGGCGGTCCTACCTGGAGGCGACCTACCAGCGCTCGACCACCGACGCGCCGACGGCGCGGACGGAATCGCAGCTCTTCAGCACCAGCCTGAACGTCTACTACTGAGGAGCGCGTGATGGGCGAGCGGTCCCTCGATCGTAGTGCAAACGGCGGAGCGGCGCGGTTCTCCGTGGCGCCCGCGCGCGGGGCTCGCATATCATGAGTGCGGTGCCGCTCATGCGTCGCCTCGCCGCCTCGATGCTCGCACTGGGCCTGGCCGCCGGGTGCGCCCGGACCGTCACGCAGCCGGTCTACCGCGATCCCAACATGGACTTCGGGGCGATCCAGACGGTGGCCGTGATGCCGCTCCAGAACCTCACGCGGGACACCCTCGCCGCCGACAGGGTGCGCGACGTCCTGATCAACGGCCTGCTGTCCACCGGCGCGCTCTACGTCGTCCCGGTCGGCGAGGTCGCGCGGGCGGTGGCCCGCGCCGAGCTGCAGAGCCCCGCGGCGCCCTCGCCGGAGGAGGTCGTCCGGCTGGCCGGCCTGCTCAAGGTCCAGGCGGTCATCACCGGCGCGGTCCACGAGTACGGCGAGGTCCGGTCGGGCTCGACGTCCGCCAACCTCATCTCCGTCAGCGTCCAGATGCTGGAGGCCCAGACGGGGCGCGTCATCTGGACGGCAGCGTCCACCCGCGGCGGCATCGACGTGTGGGACCGCCTGCTCGGCGGGGGCGGCCGGCCCATGAACGACGTCACGAGGGCCGCCGTCAACGACCTCATCACCAAGCTCTTCCAGTGACATGGACTCCCCACCGCGCCCGCGTCGCGCTCCGCCGCGGCCCGTCCGTGCCCTCGCCGCCGGCCCGATCCTCGCGGCCCTGCTGGGC
>JBBIOF010000125.1:0-6881 GCA_037443505.1 Candidatus Rokuibacteriota bacterium | reverse complement strand
GGGGCCCGGCAGTGAGGGGCCCCGGCCGCGGCTGTCGCCGGGCCTCAGGCCGGCAGGCGGTCGAAGATGCCGTGCACGTCCGCGGCGTGGAAGCGGGCCACGCGGTTGGTGGGCGGCACCGGCTCGGTGTAGAAGAACTCGGGCAGCTCGTCGTCCTTCTCGGTGAAGCCGGCGCGCCGGTTGAACTCCCGCTCCAGGCGCAGGGTCTCGCGGCCCAGGGCCTCGAAGAAGTCCTTGCCGAAGCCGGTCCCGTGGGCGGCGTTGAGCGCGTCGGCCAGGAACTGCGTGTTCACGTCGGTGACGCTGCGGCCGAAGATGCAGAGCCCCAGCGAGTCGGTGGCGGCGGCGTTGACCTGCGCCGCCAGGCTCTGGGCCAGCAGGGCCTCGCGGTCCATCTCGCGGGTCTTGAGCCGCGGCAGGTTGCCCACGGTGTGGTCGGCGCCCTGGGCGGTGGTCATCATGGAGATCCCGGTGGCCTCCACCACCCGCGGGTCGTACGCGCTGATCGCCTGCCTCTTGATGACCGGCACGCGGCGGACCCGGTAGTGCTCGCCCACGCGCGCCGTGCCCTGCGCCCACAGGCGCCCCCTGTCGGTGCCCTTGCGGATCTCGGCCAGGCAGTCGGCCATGAACCGCACGTCGCCGAAGGCGCCCAGGCCGGCCTCCATCAGCACGCCCAGCGTGGCGCCCAGCTCGATGGTGTCCACGCCCAGGTCGTTGGCGACCCAGTTGAGCTGCGCCAGGTGGTCCGGATCGTCGATGCCGCAGTTGGTGCCCAGCAGGCCCAGCGTCTCGTACTCCACGGGCGAGACGACCTCGCGGCCCGCCGCGTCGTGGTACACGTTGCTGCACTGGATGACGCAGCCGGGCATGCAGGCGTGCGTCTGCTCGCCGCCGCGGGAGGTGTTGAGGGGGCCGATGTACTCGGCGCCCATCCTGAACGTCTGGCCGGCCGCGATGTCGGCCTGCTGGCCGGCGCGGAAGTTCCGCACCGGCAGCCCGCCCATGGCGTTCTGCACGTCGGCCATGCCCATGGTGCCGAGCTTGGCGTAGAAGTTCTCCACGATGCCGTCGGCCTGGAGCAGGCGCGCGTACTCCTTGATGCTGGCGTTGACCTTGGGCGCGTCGTGGAACGGCGGGACCCGGTCCAGATCGACGACGATGGCCTTCACCCGCTTCGATCCCATCACCGCCCCCACGCCGCCGCGCGCGGACAGGCGCGAGGGCCGGCGGTCCTTGTCGCTGAAGGCGATGCCGGCGATGAGGCCCTGGTACTCGCCCACGGGGCCGCACAGGGCGATGGCCACCTTGGTGCCGTAGCGGCCGTAGAGCAGGTCGGCCGCCTCGTAGTTCCCCTTGCCCAGGTAGAGGGCGCCGTCGTCGAAATCGATGCCGCCGTCCTTCCTGAAGTGGATGACCACCCAGTCGGGCGAGGCCTCCCGGAGCGTGAACCCGGCGATCTTGAGCTGCCCCAGCGCGTAGGCGAGCGTGCCGCCTCCGTTCGACTCCTTGATGCCCCCCGTGAGCGGGCTCCTGCAGCCCACGCTGATGCGGTTCGCGTTGGAGAAGCTGGAGCCGGCGAAGGGGCCGGCGGAGAAGATGAGGGGGTTGGCGGGAGACAGCGGGTCCACGGTGGCCGCGCCCAGGTCCAGCAGCGTCCGGGCGATCAGGTAGCGGCCCGCCTTCACGACCGCCTCGCCCTCGAGCGTTCGGCTGGTCACGGCGCGGTCGCTCAACCGGATGTCGTAGTAGGTGCGCATGGAATGCTCCTCGTCGTCCTCGGGGTGTCGGTCGCGAGCCCATCGTACCCCGAGAGGCCCCGGACGCGGGGCCGGGAATTTGTCCCGCCCCTCCCTGGAGACTCGCCCCCGGCCTCGCGGCCCTCCTCCGGGGCGCCCACGGCGGGCACAGCAAAATCGCGACCTTGCGCCCCGCCCGCCCCTGGCCTCCCGCTTGCGTTCCCCGCCGGGCATGGGCACCTCGCCGAGCCACGGCAACGGTCGCAGGCTGCGGCTCCCCCGGGCGGCCAGGGTCTGGCTGCTCGCCGCGGCCTTCACGCTGATCCCCCTGGGAGGCCTCGCGCTCATCGTGGTCGCCGTCACCCGCGAGATCCTCGAGCGGCGGCGGCGCGGGCGTTCCGCCGCCTGGCCGAGCCTGCATGCCGCGCGCTACCGGGTGATGGCCCGCCAGCTCGCCGAGCGCCACGGATAGCGCCGCTTTCCGGACGCCGCCCGGCGGGTGGCGAACGCCTCGCACGCCCGGCGCCGGCGCCCGCTCGCCTCCCTCCCGGCCGGTGCTCCGGTGAGCGCGAGGGGAGGCCGCGGTGATCGAGGTCCTGTCCTGGGAGCGGCTGCTCCGCACGGCCCGTCGCGGCGATCACGTCGTCCAGCTCTCCCACGACGAGCGGTTCCTCGCGAGGACCGTCGTCCACTTCCTGGGCAGCGGTCTCGTGGAGGGCGACGCGGCGGTGGTGCTGGCCACCGCGGCGCACGCCGAGGGCGTCACCGCGCGCCTGGCCGCCGCCGGGTTCGACATCGCCGGTGCACTCGACCGGCGGCAGCTCGTCCTGCTGGAGGCGCGGCACTGCGTCGGCCAGATCATGGCGGGGGGCGCGCCGGATCGCGCCCTCTTCCTCACCCTGGTGGGGGCCGCGCTGGAGCGGACCCGCGCCGCCGGCTTTTCCCGGGTCCGCCTGTTCGGCGAGCTGGTCGACCTGATCCGGGACCGCGACTTCGCGGCCACCATGCGGCTCGAGGCACTCTGGGGGACGATCGTCGCCGAGCAGAACGTGTCGCTGCTGTGCGCGTACGGCCTCGACAGCTTCGACCGGGAGGCGCACCGCGGCATCCTGCACGAGATCGCCGCCCACCACTCCCACGTCATCCCCGCGGAGGACTACGACCGGCTCGACCGGGCGGTCGACCAGGCCTACGCGGACGTGTTCGGCACGCACGGTGACGCCCGGGCGCTGCGCGCGCTGCTGGCGTCGCGCTGCGACGTGCCTGCGGAGATGCCGGCTGCGGCGCGCGCCCTCCTGGGGCTGCGCGAGCTTCCGGCGCGGGTGGCCGACCTGGTCCTGGAGCGTGCCCGCCACCACTACGGCGTCGGAGGCGACGGCGGGTGAGGGCCCGGCCGCGGGTCAGGGCCGCCTGCGATCGGCCGCCCCGTCCAGCACCTCCCGGACCTTGCGCAGCAGCGCCTCTCCCGTGAAGGGCTTGGCGATGAAGGCCGCGTCCGGGTCCAGCTCCCCCCGGTCGCGCATGGCCTGCGGCGGGTAGCCGGACATGTAGAGCACGCGCAGGTCCGGGCGCCGACCCACGAGCGCGCGGGCGAGCTCGGGCCCGGTCATGTGCGGCAGCACCAGGTCCGTGACCAGCAGGTCGATCCGCGCGGGATAGCCGTCGCTGATGCGGGTCGCCTCCGCCGGGTGCGGCGCGGTGAGGACCGTGTAGCCGTGCATGGTGAGGATCTCCCGGGCGACCGCCCGGACCTCCTCGCCGTCCTCGACGACCAGGACCGTCTCCTCGCCGCGGGCCGGCTCGCGGGGCTCGGCGCGCGGCCGCTCGCCCTCGGGTGCGCCCTCGGCGCGCGGCAGGTAGATCTTGAAGGTGGTCCCGCAGCGGGGCTCGCTGTACACCCAGATGTGTCCGCCGCTCTGCTTGACGATGCCGTAGACCGTCGCGAGGCCGAGTCCGGTGCCCCGGCCCCGCGCCTTGGTGGTGAAGAAGGGCTCGAACACGCGCGCCTGGGTCTCCGCGTCCATGCCCACGCCCGTGTCGCTCACCGCCAGCAGCACGTAAGGGCCGGGGCGGGCCACGGGCCGGCGCCGGCAGTACGCGGCGTCCAGCTCGACGTTGTCCGTCTCGACGGTCAGGCGGCCGCCCTGGGGCATGGCGTGGCGGGCGTTGACGACGAGGTTGACGATCACCTGCTCGATCTGGGACCGGTCGGCGCTCACCCGCCAGAGCGCCGGGTTCGTGCCGAGGCAGAGCTCGACGTCCTCGCCCACCAGGGGCCGCAGCATCGTGACCATGGCCTCGATCACGGCGTTGAGGTCGAGGATGCGGGGCCGGAGGGCCTGGGTCCGGCTGAAGGCGAGGAGCTGCCGGATCAGGGCGGCCGCCTGGTCGGCGGTGCTCCGGATGACCTCGAGGTCTCGCCGCGCGTCGGTCTCGCCCAGGCGCCTGGCGAGGATCTCGGCGCGGCCCTGGATGACCGTGAGCAGGTTGTTGAAGTCGTGCGCGATGCCGCCGGCCAGCCGGCCGACGGCGTCCAGCTTCTGGACCTGCCTGAGGTGCTCCTCGCTGCGCCGCAGCGCCTCCTCGGTCCGCCTGCGCTCCGTGATGTCCTTGAGGATGCCCAGGGTGCCGGTGACGCTGCCGTCGGGACCGCGCAGCAGCGAGAAGGACCCACTCACCTCGACCCACCTGCCGTCCGCGGCGCGGATGGCCGTCTCGTGGTCGCGCACCCACCGCCCCGCCCGGAGCCCCGCCATGATGGCGCGGGCCTCCTCCTTGCCGCCCCGGTAGAACTCGGCGGCGCGCCGGCCCCGGGCCTGCTCGGCCGCGTGGCCGAACATGGCGGCCGCGCCGGGGCTGAAGTAGGTGATGGCGCCGGCGGCGTCCGTGGTCACGATGGCGTCGGCCGAGTTCTCCGCGATGGACTGCAGGAAGTCGCGGGTGGCCCGGACCCCCTCGAAGAGCTGGGCGTTGTTGATGGCGATGGCCGCGTGGTCGGCCAGGAGCGTCATCAGCTCCTCCTCCTCGGGAGTGAAGTCGCCGCGCGCCGGGAAGAGGATGGAGAGCACGCCGAGGCACTCGCTGGCGCAGAGCAGCGGCAGCCCGGCGTAGGCGTGGAGGTCAGCCTCGCGCGCCAGCCGCCGGCTGACCCACCGCCGCTCCTGCCAGACGTCCCGGAGGCGGAGCGGCCGGCGCGTCACGAACACGTGGCCGACCGCGCCCTTCCCGTAGGGAAGCACGGTCACCCCGGCCGCCTGCGCCTCGACCAGCGGGTCGCTGCCGGCGCTCCCCTGCACCCGGAGGCACCGGTGCTCGGGGTCGGCGAGCCAGACGCGCGCCAGCCGTGCCCCCAGCAGCGAGATGGCGGCGCGCGCCACCTCGGCCGACACCTCGGGCGGCGCCGCGCTGGCGGTCATCAGGCGGGTGAGCGCGCTCAGGGCGCGGAGGCGCTCGGCCCGCTCCTCGGCCCGTCGCACGGTGCGCGCGTGCTCCAGGGACAAGGCCGCCTGGTCGGCGAAGGTCTGCGCCAGCCCCTGCTCCTCCGGGGTGAAACGGCGCCCCGTCACGTCACGGACGCTCAGCACGCCGACGACGCGGTCCTGGACGACGAGCGGCACCGCCAGGATCGCGTGGTGGGGACTGTTCTGGTAGCGCGCGAGGACCTCCGGCGTGATCAGGATCCTGGGGTCGTCCAGCGCGTCCACCGACGCCACCGGCCGGCGCTCCGCGACCGCGCGCCCCGCCACCCCGGCCCCCCAGGGGAGCCGGAAGGTCCCGGCAGGAGGCGCGGGTCCACCCGCCGTGGCGATGGCAGCCAGCGACCCGCTCTCCGGGTCGGTCCTGAACACCGTGGCCACCTGGGCTCCCAGCAGGCTCCGGAGGGAATCGGCGATGCGGTGGGCGATGTCGCCGGGATCGGCGGCGGTCAGGATGAGGCGGCCGACTTCCCTGAGGGCGTGGCCGGCGCGGCGCTGGGCCGCCCGTTGGGCGGCCAGCCGCGCGTTGGCCAGGCTCACCGCGGCCAGCACGGCGATGGCCTCGAGCAGCGTGGTCTCGTCGCCCTCGAACCCGCGCCGCGCGCGCGTGAAGATGCCGAGCACCCCGTGGAGCGTCCCGTCGTGCCTGAGCGGAAGGACCAGGGCGGACTCGAACCCCAGCCCTGCCAGGTCCTCCCCGGGAAGGAGACGATGCTCGCGGGGCAGGTCAGGGATCGCCCAGCCGCGTCCCGAGGTGAGGAGGCAGGCGGCCGGGCTCCCGAGGCGCAGGCGCGACGGGTCGGCGCCTCCGAAGCCGAGTTCCTCGAGCACGCGGAGGCCGTCCTGACCCGACGGCAGCTCCCACACGGCGGCGGCGCTGTCGGGAATGACGCGCGTGACACCCTCGACCACGGCGCGCGCGACCCCGTGGCTGTCGAGGGGGCCGCCGACGGCGCCGGCGACCTCCACCAGAACCTGCATGTGCCGGAGGCGCTCCGCCGCCGCGGCGTGGCGCTCCGCCTGCTCCATCACCAGGACCGCGAGGCGCCCGACGGCGGCCACCATCCCGATGTCCTGGGCGGTGTACTGCCACCCGGTGTCGCCGGCCACGGCCAGCACTCCGAGCGCCTCGTCCCGGGCGATCAGCGGGACGAGCACCGCGGCCCGGCAGCCCTCCCCGAGGAGGTGCCGCCGCATCCACTCCGGAAGCACCGCGGGCCCCTCCGCGAGGACGTCGGGGGTCCAGACGGCGCGCCGCTCGAGGACGGCCGGGCACGGGATCCCGGCGTGCGGCTCCACCAGGGCGATGGGCCCGCCGTCGTCCCATCCGGCCACGGCCGCGAGCCGACCGGAGCCGCGGTCGAACCGGTAGAGGAACGCCCGTCGCGCCCACGGCAGGCGGACGACGGTCGAGAGGAGGTGGCCCGCGGCGTCACGCAGCCCGCACGTGTTGCCCATCACCGGGGCCCCCCGGGGCCCGGCGTCGACGAGGCAGGCAGAGCGGGCACGGCGAACGATGCTCCCCCTTTCCCCGGTGTGTGCGCCTTCGCGGCGCGAGCGTCGGGAATTTAATCGGGACCGCGCGTTCTCGACCGGACCGCTTCCACGTAACGATTTCGTAACGGCATGGCGCAAGTCGGACGGACCGGTCCGCGTCGCCGAAAGA
>JBBIOF010000124.1:0-6902 GCA_037443505.1 Candidatus Rokuibacteriota bacterium | reverse complement strand
GCGGGTACACGCCGGGCCCGCCGAGCGCCTCCAGCGCGGCCACGCCGGCGGCGCACGCGAGCGGGTTGCCGCTCAGCGTGCCGCTCAGGCCCGCGTAGTCGAGCCTCCCGCGGCGGGCGCCGTCGGCGGTCTCCATGAGGTCCGCCCGCCCGCAGATTGCCCCCTGCGAGAAGCCGCACGTGAGCGCCTTGCCGTAGGCGGCCAGGTCCGGGACGACGCCGTAGAATTCCTGGGCCCCGCCGTACGCCAGCCGGAACCCGGTGACGACCTCGTCGAAGATCAGCACGATGCCGTGCCGCCGGGTCAGCTCGCGCAGCCCGGCGAGGAAGCCCGGCCGGGGCCGGATGGCCCGCTGCAGCGGCTCCACGATCACGGCCGCGATCTCGTGGCCGTAGAGCGCCAGGATTTCCTCCGCCGCGGCCAGGTCGTTGAACGGGGCCACGAGGACGCTCTCCAGCGTGCCCTTGGGGATGCCGCCCACGTCGGGGACCGGGGTGGGATACGGCGCCGGCTCGCGCCAGTTGCCGGCCACGACGTAGTCGTGCAGGCCGTGGAACCCGCCCTCGAACTTGAGGACCTTCTCGCGGCCCGTCGCCACCCGCGCGATGCGGATGGCGAACATGGTGGCCTCGGTCCCGCTGCTGGTGAAGCGCACCTTCTCCGCGCAGGGGACGACCGCGCACAGCCGCTCCGCGAGCCGGATCGTGGGCTCGGCCAGCCAGAAGAAGGTGGACCCCCGCGCCACCTGCTCCTGGACCGCGCGGACGACGGCGGGATGGGCGTGGCCCAGGAGGAGCGGGCCCGAGCCCAGGACGTAGTCCACCAGCGCCCGCCCGCGGGTGTCGTAGAGGCGGCTGCCCTCGCCCCGGGCGACGACGAAGGCGAGGTCCGGCGGCAGGGACCACATCCAGGTCGAGCCGCCGGGCAGGCAGCGGCTCGCGACGGCGAGCAGGTCGTGGCTCATGGAGGCACCTCGCGGTCAGGTTCCAAGGTACGCGGCGACGATCTCGGGGTCCGACACCAGCGCGGCCGCGGGCCCCTCCCGGACGATGCGGCCGCGCTCCATCACGTAGGCCCGCCCGGCGGCGCGCAGGGCCATCGCCGCGTTCTGCTCCACGAGGAGGATCGTGATCCCGGCGCGGTTGATGGCCTCGACCTGCCGGAACACCTCCTCGACGACACGGGGCGCCAGCCCCAGCGACGGCTCGTCCAGCAGCAGGACCCGGGGCTCCGCCATGAGGGCCCGGCCGATGGCGAGCATCTGCTGCTCGCCGCCGGAGAGCGACCAGCCGAGCTGCCGGCGCCGCTCAGCCAGCCGGGGGAAGAGCGTGAACACCCGCTCCAGCGCGGCCGCGCGCCCGGCCCGGGAGGGGCGCGACGCCGTCGTGGCGACCACCAGGTTCTCCTCCACCGTCAGGCCCGGGAAGACCCGGCGGCCCTCGGGCACCAGCGACACCCCCTTGCGGGCCAGCGCCTCGGGAGTCCGGCCGTCGATCCGCTCGCCGTCCAGGCTCACCCGCCCCGCCCACGGCCGCAGGAGCCCCACGATCGCCTTGAGCGTCGTCGACTTGCCGGCGCCGTTGGCGCCGATGAGCGTGACGATCTCGCCCGCCCGCACCGTCAGCGAGACGCCGTGGATCGCGGCGACCGCGCCGTAGCCGGCCTGCAGCTCCTCACATGTGAGCATCCGGGGTCCACCTGCCGAGGTACGCCTCGAGGACGGCCGGGTGGCCGCGCACCTCGGCCGGGCGGCCCTCGGCGATCTTGCGGCCGAAGTCGAGGACGGTGACGCGGTCGGCGACGTTCATCACCATGCGGATGTGGTGCTCGATGAAGAGCACCGCCAGCCCGCGGGCACGGAGGGAGGCCAGCAGCGCTTCCAGCCGACCGGTCTCCACCGCGTTCATGCCCGCGGCGGGCTCGTCGAGCAGCAGCAGGGCGGGCTCGTGCACCAGCGCCCGTGCGATCTCCACCAGGCGCTGCTGCACGAACGGCACGGAGCGCGCGGACCGGTGGGCCTCGCCGGCGAGCCCGACCACCTCCAGGGCCTCACGGGCCCGGGCCTCGATCCGCCGCTCCAGCGCGCGGGCGCCCGGCAGGCCGGCCAGGGTGGGCAGCAGCCGCGCCCGGGCGCGACAGTGGTACCCCACCATGACGTTCTGCAGGACCGTGAGGTCCGGGAAGAGCCGGGGCACCTGGAACGTCCGCCCCACGCCCAGCCGGGCGACGGCGCTGGGCCGGAGCCCGTCGATGCGCCGACCCTCGAGGAGGATCTCGCCCGACGTGCTGGGCGTCACCCCGCACAGCAGGTTCAGCAGGGTGCTCTTCCCCGCCCCGTTGGGGCCGATGAGGGCGCGGACCTCCCCGCGCTCGACGGTCAGGTCGAGGTCGGCCACCGCGGCGAGGCCGCCGAAGCGCTTGGTGAGGCGGCGGGTCTCGAGCAGCGGAGTCACCGGCGCAGGAGGGGCGCCAGCCCTGGCCGGGGCCCGTCCGCCCCGGCCCAGGCGCGGAGCAGCGTGCCCGCGATCCCCAGGGGCATGAACACGATGACGGCGACCACGATCACGGCGTAGACCGCCATGTAGTAGACGCCGAACAGGCGGAGGGCCTCCGGGAGCACCACGCCCACCGCAGCGCCCACCAGCGCACCGGACAGGTGACCGAGCCCGCCCACCACCAGCATGCTCAGCATCAGCAGCGACTGCTCGAAGCCGAACACGTCCGGCGAGATGTAGCGCAGCAGGTGCGCGTAGAGCGCCCCGGCGAGGCCCGCGTAGACCGCGCCCAGGGCGAAGGCGAGCGTCTTGACGGTCGTGGTCGGGACGCCGACGACGTCGGCCGCCAGCTCGTTGTCGCGCACCGCCATGAACGCGCGGCCGAACGTCGAGTCGCGCAGCCGCACGGCGGCCGCCGCCAGCAGGGCCGTGACCCCCAGCAGGAGGTAGTACATCCGCGGCTCGGAGTCGAGGGCGAAGCGCCCGATGGCCAGTGGCGGGATGCCGGCGATGCCGTCGGCCCCGCCAGTCACGCCTCGCCAGTTGTTGAAGACGAGCTGGACCACCTCGCCGAACCCGATGGTGGCCAGGGCCAGGTAGTGGCCCTTGATCTTCAGCGTGGGCAGGCCCAGCAGGAGGCCGGTCACGCCGGCCAGCGCCGTTCCCAGGACCATCACCGGCCACGCCGGCCACGCCGCGAGCTTCGTGGTGAGGATCGCCGTGGTGTAGGCGCCGATGCCCCAGAACCCGGCGTGGCCGAGGGAGACCTGCCCCGTCCAGCCCACCGTGAAGTTGAGCCCCATGGCCAGGATGGCGTAGACCAGCACCACGTTGGCGATCCGGAGCGGGTAGCCGCCCGGGGCGAGGACGGGGTACAGGAGCAGGCCCGCCGCGAGCAGCCACGCCGCCCACCGCGTCCGCATCACGCCTTCTCGGCGACGCGCTCCCCGAAGAGGCCGCGGGGCAGGAAGACGAGGAACGCGATCATGATCAGGAAGGTGATGGCGTCCTTGTAGGCGGAGGACAGGTAGGCGGCGGCCAGGATCTCCACCAGTCCCACCAGGACCCCGCCCAGCACGGCCCCGGGGACGCTGCCGAAGCCGCCGATGATGCAGGCCGCGAACGCCTTCAGCGCGACCGCCCCGCCCATCTCGGGGCTGGCGTTCCAGAGGGGCGCCAGGAGCAGCCCCGCCGCCGCGCCCAGCAGCGCTCCCAGCACCCAGGTGGCCGTCACCGCCCGGCCGACGTGGATCCCCATCAGCCGGGCGGTGTCGAAGTCCTGCGCCGTGGCGCGGAGCCGGAGGCCCCACGCCGTCCGGAAGAAGAACCCCCAGAGGCCGAGGAGCAGGACGCCCGTGAGGACGACGATCACCAGGTTCTGCAGGGGCAGGACCACCCGGCCCAGCACCAGCAGCCGGTCGGGCAGGACGGACGACAGGGGCAGCGGGTAGGGCCCCCACACGAGCAGCGCCCCGCTCCGCATGAAGGCGCCCACCATGGCCGTGCAGATGATGATGGCCAGCAGCGGCTTGTCGCGGATGGGCTGGTAGGCCAGCCGCTGGAAGAGCCAGCCCGCCGCCGCCACGGCGAGCGCGACGGCGGCGAGCCCCGGCAGCAGGGGCAGGCCCCACTGGGTCAGCGCGGTGACCGCGACGAAGGCCCCCAGCATGACGAACTCGCCCTGGGCGAAGTTCACGACCCCGGTGGCGTTGAAGATGAGGATAAACCCCAGCGCCACCAGGCCGTAGATGCAGCCCATCGAGACGCCGTTGACGAGCAGCTGGACGAGCTGGTCCACCGCGGGGGCCGGCCGGGTCGATCAGTCCTCGGGCCGGACGGTCTCGACCAGCTCGAAGTCCTTGGTGCCCGGGCGGGGCTTGACGACGACCACCTGGTGGACGCCCTCCCCGCGGCGGTCGAAGCTGAACACCGCGCCGATGCCCTTGAAGTCCCGGGTGGACGCGATGGCCTCGCGCAGGGCCTTCGGGTCCAGGCCGGCCTTCTCGATGGCCTGCTTGAGGAGGAAGGCGCCGTCGTAGTAGGCGACGCCGTAGACGTCCGGCGGGAAGTTGAACTCCTTCTGGTACCGCTCGGCCCAGGCCCGCACGCGCGGGTCGGCGTTGCCGACCAGCAGGCTGTCGGTGAAGCAGTAGGTCCCGTCGAGATCCTGCGCGCTCATGACGTTGGTGGCCGCCGGCAGGCACGTCGCGGAGGAGCCGAGGATCGGGATGCCCAGGTTGAGCTGCCGGCGCTGGCGGTAGATGATCGGCGGCTCGGCGACGTAGGTGAAGGCGATGATGGCCTCCGCCCCCTTGTTCTTGAGCGAGAGGAGCTGCGCCGACATGTCCTTGTCGGCCGCCCGGTAGACCTCCTCGCCCACCGGCTCCACGCCCAGCTTCCGCAGCGCCTCGGCCGCCACCTTCATGCCGCCCTGGCCGAAGTCGCCCTCGACCCCCATCAGTCCCACCCGCTTGAGCCTGAGCTTTCTGGTGGCGAAGTGCGCCGCGGCCTTCGCGGCGACGGCGTCGTTGGGGCGGATCCGGAACATCCACGGGTTGCCCCGCTCGGCCACCGCCGCGCCCCCGCCCGCGTACATCACCGGGATCCCCGCGCGCGCCACCTCGGGCTCCACCGCCAGGTTCTGGACCGTGTAGCTGTTGAGGAAGACGAACGGCGGCTTCGCCGAGTCGACCAGCTTCTTGAAGGCGTTCACCGCCACGGTGTTGGAGTTGGCGGTGTCCTCGAACACGATCCGGAGCCGGCGGCCCTTGACGCCGCCCTGGCCGTTGATGTCCCGCTCGGCCATCTGGAGGCTGTTGTAGTAGGAGCGCCCGGACAGGGCGTAGGGGCTGGTGATCGGCACGGTCGCGCCGATCACGATCTCGCCCTGCTGGGCCCGGGCGGCGGGCGGCGCGGCGGCCAGCCCGGCCCCCACGGCGATCGCGGCGGCGGTGGTCAGGTAGCGCAGAGTTCGTTGACGCATCGTCGGCTCCTTTCGCGGCCGGGGGCCTCCCGGCCGGCTCATGTCTCGGCCGCCGCGCTGCCCTCCACGCAGGCGGCGAACGCCTCGAGGAACCACTCCAGCTCGGCCTCGCCCATCGGGGTGGAGAGACATCCGAGGCCGGTCGGGGCCACCAGCACCCCGTGCTCCAGCAGCCGGCGCATCAGCGCCTGGTGGCGGGCCGCCTCCTCCGGCGTCGGGCGGGCGCTCCGGTAGTCCGTCAGCTCCCGCTCCACCGGGTGGATGCGGAACAGCGAGCCCAGGCCCGTCACGGCGCCGGGCACCCCCGCCTCCTTCAGGCAGTCGGCGACGGCCGCCCGCAGCCGGGCGCCCAGGTCGTCCAGGCGCTCGAAGGCGGCGCGGTCCAGCATCTGCATCGCGGCGAGTCCCGCCGCCATGGTGACCGGGTTGGCGTTGAAGGTCCCGCCGTGCGGCACCGCGGGACCGCGGCGGGGGTCGAAGACCTCCATGACGTCCGCCCGGCCGCCCACGGCCCCCACCGGGAAGCCGCCCCCGATGATCTTGCCCAGGGTGGTGAGGTCCGGACGGATCCCGAAGCGGCCCTGCGCGCCGTGGTAGCCCACCCGGAAGGAGATCACCTCGTCGAAGATCAGCAGGATCCCGTGCGCCGCCGTCACCTCGCGCAGGGCGCGCAGGAACTCCGGCCGCGCCGGGACCAGCCCGATCCGGTTCGGCACCGGGTCCACGAGGACCGCCGCCAGCCTCCGCGCCTCACGCTCGATGCCCGCCACCGCGGCCTCTGTGCCGTTGAAGGGCAGCACGACGACGTCCGCCGGCACCGAGGGCGGCGTGCCCCGCGCGTAGGGCACGCTGGCCGGGGCGTCGGGCGGTCCCCAGGCGTCGGGCGAGGGCGCCAGGCTGACCTCCGCCCAGTCGTACGAGCCGTGGTACGCCCCCTCGAACTTGGCGATCCCGGGACGGCCGGTGTAGCCGCGCGCCGCCTTGATCGCCATCATCACCGCCTCGCTGCCCGAGTTGGTGAAGCGCACCTGCTCCACGCCCGGCAGGCGCTCCACCAGCAGCGAGGCCAGCGCGATCTCTTCCGGCGTGGGCAGGGGGAACGACGCGCCCTGCGCCAGCCGCCGCGAGGCCGCCTCCACGATCCGCGGGTGGGCATGGCCGTGGATCAGCGCCGTGTAGTTGTTGAGGCAGTCCAGGCGGCGGTCGCCGTCCACGTCCGTGATCCAGCACCCCTCGCCCGAGGCCGCGTACGGCGGGTAGGGGGCCATGTACACGGTGGTGCGGGAGTTGCCGCCGGGCAGCACGCGGAGCGCGTCGCGGTAGAGGCCGGCCGCGACGGAGTCGGGCCTCGCCCAGGAGGCCGTGCGGGCAGGCGGGCGGCGCGGGCTCATCCGCGGCCCTCCCGCAGCCGGCGGGTCTCCGCC
>JBBIOF010000123.1:0-6917 GCA_037443505.1 Candidatus Rokuibacteriota bacterium | reverse complement strand
CGGCTCCCTGGATCCCGGTGATTTCCTTCGTGTCGCCGAGCTTTCCGGTCCCGTCGTTCAGGTAGAGCGTGAGGCTGCCGCCGCCGGTGTTGGTCACCACGAGGTCCACCTTGCCGTCGCCGTTCCAGTCGGCCGCCTCCACCCAGCTCGGGCCCACGCCGGCCGGGTACGAGTGGTTGGCGGCGAAGCCGCCCCGCCCGTCGCTGAGCAGGACCGTCACCTTGCGCTCCGCGGCCGCCGGCACCGCCACGTCGGGCACGCCGTCTCCGTTGAAGTCGGCGACGGCGATGGCGTGGGGGAAGAAGCCGGTGTGCTCGGGTCCTGCCGCCTTCGCAGCCCCGGCGGTCGTACCCGCCACCAGGGTCAGCCACGCCAGGGCGGGTCCCCACGCGGGCCGGGAGCGGGCCCCCCTCATCGCGCGGAGCCCCGCCCCAGGGTGCGCAGGTAGCTCACCAGGTCCCACACCTCGTCGTCGCTCAGCTGGAACCCGAACCCCGGCATGAAGCGGGTCTGCCCCACGGCCTCGCCCCCGTTCTTGATGACCTCGAAGAGGAACCGGTCCGAGCGCTGGGGCGTGACCCTGGCGAGATCGGGGACCGGCACGGGGGGCCGGGCAACCTTCTTGGCCCAGTCCCACCCCTGGCCCGCCCCGCCGTGACAGAGCACGCACTTCTCGGCGTAGAGCTCGCGCCCCCTGGACGGGTCGGGTGCGGCCTCGGCCGCCGCCGCCATCGTGACGAGGAGGAGGGCCCCCAGGACACGCGGCATCGCTACCCGCCCAGCCCCGGCAGCGGTGGGAGCGTGGGGACCTGGAAGAGCGCCGGCGGGAACACGAGGGGCGCCTTGAGGTCGCCCCCCCACACGATCGTGTACCGCAGCACCAGCCCCCCGGCGAGGACCAGGACGAACTTGGCGTAGAGGATCCAGCGGGCGGGGACGTGGAACACCCGGTGGGCGACCAGGTGGATCAGGCTGGCGAGCATGGGAACCGCGAGGCCGGTGGCGACGAAGCCCCACCAGAACCAGGGCGCCAGCTCGCCCCGGGTCAGGAGACCGAACGCCATCTGCTGGCCCAGCGTCCCCGAGGCCAGCGCTCCCAGGAAGAGGTAGACCCAGGCGCCCTCGGCCAGGAGTGCGGCCACGTCGGCGAGGCTCGTGGCCTCCGCGACCGTTCCCGTGTCCCCGCCGCCCCCCAGGCGCGGGAAGTGGCGGGCCAGGCGCCCCCAGAGCAGCACCGCGAGACCGCACGCCGCGAGGCCCGTGGAGAAGCCCGAGAGCACGAAGAGCACCGGGAGGTAGTCTCGGTCCCACAGCGGGACGTACCAGCGGTCGGCCGGCATGACCCAGGCCGCCGAGAGCAGGAAGCCCGTGTAGAGCGACATCACCAGCCCCAGCGGCACCGCGATGGCCGCCAGCACGAGCCGGACCGCCCGCCCGAAGTCGAAGTACCACGCCGCGGCGTAGGCCAGGCTCAGCGGGGCGAAGGTGCCCACCACGGAGCCGCCGATGGTCAGCCACGACTGGTAGTTGGTGAAGAAGAGCGGGAAGGCGAACCCGCGCTCGGGCTTGCCCAGGTGGAAGCTCAGGGCGAGGCCGCCGACGAGGATGGCCGGCACCGTGACGTAGGCCGCGACCTTCGCGAACTGCCTGAAGCCCTGCCGGCCACCTCCCAGGAGGTCGGCCAGCGCGCCCACGGTCATCGTGCCGCCGGCCAGGCCCCCGAGGAACAGGTACCAGGGGATGTGGAAGCTCAGCCCCCACTTGTGCTGCCAGAGAACGATCGGTTCCATGGCTCCCTGAGGGTCGGCACCAAACGAATCCCCACCGGGGGGCGGACCCCGGTGGGAATCGCGGTCAGCCGATTCGGATGCTCCGGGACGGCGCCGGGGGCCTAGTAGCCCTTGCCGTACGCCGCCTCCCACCCCCACGCGCCGCCGCCGACGCCGCGGGCCGCCATGCGCATGCGCACGACGTTGGCGACCTCCTCGGCGTCGCCGGCCACCAGGGCCTTGGTGGCGCACACCGAGGCGCACATGGGGAGCTTGCCCTCGGCGATCCGGTTGGCCCCGTACATGCGGCGCTCGCGCTCCGAGAACGGGACCTCCGGCCCGCCGGCACAGTAGGTGCACTTGTCCATGACGCCGCGGGCCCCGAAGGGCGCGCCCCGCGGGAACTGGGGGGCGCCGAACGGACAGGCGTAGAGGCAGTACCCGCAGCCGATGCAGGTTTCCTTGTTCAGGGCGACGATGCCGTCCGGACGGTGGAAGAGCGCGTCCACGGGGCACACCGCCACGCAGGGAGCCTTGGAGCAGTGCATGCAGGGGACCGCCACGTTGGTCTCGCCCTGCTCCCCCTCGTTGACGGTGACGACCCGGATCCGCGCGATGCCGGCCGGGACGTTGTTCTCGTTCTTGCAGGCGACCTCGCAGCCGCCGCACTCGATGCAGCGCTTGACGTCGATGTAGAACTTCAGGCGGGAGGGGGCGTACTTCAGCTCGGGGCCGCCCGCCTGCCGGAACGGTACGGTGACCTTGGTTTCCGCCATGTCGCCCACCCCCTCCTACGCCTTCTTGATCCGGCAGAGGGACGTCTTGGTTTCCTGCATCTGGGTCAGCCGATCGTACCCGTAGGTGGTGACGGTGTTGGCCGACTCGCCGATGGTGAGCGGCGCCGTCCCCTCGGGATACTTGTGCGCCAGCGACCTGCCCTCGAACACGCCCGCCCAGTGGAACGGCAGGAACACCGTGTCCGGGCCCACCCGCTTGGTGACCTTCACCTTCACCTTGATGCGGCTCGGCCGGCCGTCCATGTCCTCGGGCGTCTCGACCCACACCCAGTCCCCGTGCCTGAGGCCGTGGTCGTGGGCCAGCTTGGGATGGACTTCCACGTACATCTCCGGGTTCAGCTCGACGAGCCAGCTAGCGCTGCGCTCGCCGGCCGCGCCACCCTCGAACTCCACCACCCGACCCGTGGTCAGGATGATGGGGTACTGCTTCGCCCACTCGGGCTTCTGCATGCTCTTGTAGGGCTGCGGGACCCGGTAGTGCTCCTTCACGTCGTCGTAGGTCGGCCACTTGACGATCAGGTCCGGCCGCGGGCTGTGGATGGGCTCGCGGTGCACCGGCAGCGGGTCCGGGATGTTCCACGAGTTGAACCGGGCGCGGCCGTTGCCATACGGGCTGCGGCCCTCGGCCAGGGCCTTCTTGATGGCGCCCAGCGTGAGGTCCGTCGCGTAGTCCTTCTCCGCCGGGTAGCCGCCGCTCGGGCCGCCGGGCGGGGCGGAGCCCTCGGCCGCCAGGAGCGTGCGGCCGTCGGGCGCCTTGGGCCCCCAGGACGCGCGGAACCCGCAGCCGCCCTCCGCCACCGGGACGTCGTTGCGGTAGAGGATCGGCGTGCCGGGGTGCGTGTCGGTCCAGCAGGGCCACGGCAGGCCCCACTGCTCGCCGTCCACCGGCCCGCCCACGGCCTTCTTGGTGCGGATGTCGAAGACGTGGGCCCACTCCTGCTGCCGCTTGAGCCGCTCCGGCGTGTGGCCGGCGTAGCCGATGGACAGCGCGCCCATGTTGATCTCCCGGAGCACGTCGTTCATGGTCTGCTCCGAGAAGCCCTTCACGTCCTTGACGCTGGCCGGGATCCCCCGCCAGCCGCCCTTCATGTTGTGGGTGAACTGCTTGCGGAAGCCGAGGCGCTCGGCGAGGTCCACCATGATGGCCAGGTCCGTGCGCGCCTCCCACACCGGGTCCACCACCTTCTGCCGGTACTGGTTGTCCCGGTTGGTGTTCACGGACGAGTTCCACTGCTCGTAGTTCGTGGCCGCCGGCAGGATGTAGACGCCGTCCTGGCGGTCGGGCAGGACCGCGGTGTTGGTGACGTACGGGTCCACGTCCACGACCAGCTCCACCTTCTCCAGCGCCTTCTTCACCCGGTCCATCTGCTGCATGGAGTTGGTGGAGTGCCCCCAGAACATGACGGCCTTGATGGGCACATCCTGACCGAGCTCCTTGGGGTCGAGCAGCACGCCCTCGTACCACCGCGACACCGTGAAGCCCGGCTTCTCCATCATCTTCTTGTCCTTGAAGCGCGAGACGAGCCACTCGTAGGGCACGTCCCACACCCGGGACCAGTGCTTCCAGGCGGACTCGCCGATGCCGTAGTAGCCCGGCAGGGTCTCGGGGCCGCCGCCGATGTCGGTCACGCCCTGGATGGAGTCGTGGCCGCGGAAGACGTCGCAGCCGCCCCCCGGCTTGCCCATGTTGCCGAGGACCATCTGCAGGTGGCAGTAGGTGCGGACGATGGCGGTGCCGTGGCTGTGCTGGGTGCCGCCCATGGCCCAGATGACGGTGCCCGGCCGGTTCTCGGCCATGGCCCGGGCCACCCAGGCGAGGTCGGCCTCCGGCACGCCCGTGATGTCCGAGACGGTCTTCGGGTCGTACCTGGCGATCTCGGCCTTGAACTCCTCGAAGCCGTAGGTGCGCTCCTGGATGAACTTGTCGTCCTGCCAGCCGTTGGCCAGGATGATGTGGATCAGCCCGTAGACGAACGCCACGTCGGTGCCCGACCGGATCCGCACGTACTTGTTGGCGAACGCCGACGTCTTGGTGAAGCGGGGATCCACGGAGATGACGACGGCCCGGTTGGTCTCCTTGGCCGTCAGGATGTGCTGCATGGAGATCGGGTGGTTCTCGGCCGGGTTCATGCCGATGATCATGATGGCCCGGCTGTTGCGGATGTCGTTCTGGTGGTTCGTCATCGCCCCGTATCCGAACACGTTGGCCAGACCGGCCACCGTGGTGCTGTGTCAGATACGGGCCTGGAAGTCCGCGTTGTTCGTCCCCCACATGGCCGCCCACTTCCGGATGGCGTAGCCGTTCTCGTTGGACTGGTGGGCGGAGAAGTTGATGTGCAGCGCGTCCGGACCGTACCGCTTGCGGATGTCCAGGAGCCTGGCGCTGATCTCGGACATTGCCTGGTCCCACGACACCCGCTGCCACTTGCCGCCCGCGAGCTTCATCGGGTAGCGGAGGCGCTTCTCGCTGATCACGCTGGCCCGGGCCGCGGCGCCCTTGGAGCAGAGGCTGCCCTGGTTGATCGGGTGCTCGAACCACGGCTCCTGGCTCACCCAGACGCCGTTCTGCACCTCGCCGATCAGGCCGCAGCCCACGGCGCACTTGGTGCAGATGGTCTTGTACTGCTCGAGCTTGGGCGCCTTCGGCTCGGCCTTCTCCTGAGCCGATGCCTCACGGGTGATCGAGGGCGCCATGGCCGCCGCCAGGCCGACGCCCCCCACGCCGGCGGCCTTGAGGAAGCTCCGCCGGTTGATGACGGGGCTCAGCGCCTCGACTGCGGACGGCGAGGGCGCGGCCCCCCTGTCGTGGACTCTGACGAGCTTCATCCCTCGCCCTCCCTTCAGCGGTACAGGGTGCGGTAGTAGCGCTCGACCTCCTCCGTGCGGCGGTAGAGGACCGGCCCCGGAGCCGCGCGCTCCGGCGCCTCCCCCTCCTTCCGCGCCACGGCCTTCCGGGGCACGCCGGCCAGGGCCGCGACGGCACCCGCCCCGGTCACGAGACCGGCGAGGAACGTCCGACGTCCGGGAGACTTGCGCGCTTCGCTCATGACCGCCTCCTAGCTCAGGCAGACCAGCGAGCTGCACGAGCAGGCGTGGCTGCCCTGCTCGTGGAGCGTCGCCTCCACCCAGTAGCCTTCCCTGAGGTCCTCGAGCGTGCCGCCCATGGTGCCCAGCGTGCAGGGCTCGACGACCTCGATGTTCGCGTCGGGCGTGAACGTCACGGCGACCTCGCGCCCTTCCTCGAGCGCGATGACGACGCGGTGGTTGGCGGCATCGATGCTACGGATCTGGCCTAGCGCCACGGCTCGTCACCCCCTCCCGCACCGGGCCGGCCGGGGCCCGGCGCGCATTCGACGCGTGCGCGGCTCGTGATGGAACGTCGCGTCAGGGAACGCACAAAGAGAACGGCTGAGGCTTCCTGGAAGCCGCTGGTGACCCTGCCCGACCCCTGTAAGGCCGAACGCCCCATGAAAGGTGGCTCATAGGTACTGCGGTCTGACCAGTTTGTCAAGAGGGCTTGAGTAAAAGGCTATACGTCCGGTGGCTCGAAGAGCGGTCCCCTCCACTCTCCCGACCCGGCGAAGCGTTGCCGGGCCTCCTCCAGCGTCTCGATGGGCTCCGCCCCCCAGGTCTCGAACAGCTCCCGCTCCATCTCGAGGAAGCCCTCGAGCATCCGGCCGACGCCGCGGTAGAGCACGGCGGAACTCGCCCCGGCCAGATCCCGGGCGGCCCTCGGGGCCCAGACCAGGAGGTGCCGCTTGAGGAAGGCCGCCTGGACGTTCAGGCAGTGGCTTTCCCCGTCCGGGTCGGCGGCGTCGGCCTGCCGGTCGATCAGCCTCCGCATGACGTCCAGCTCGAAGGCAAGGAAGTCCTCGGGCTCGGAGTACCCCTCCTCCCTGGCGATCCCCATCTCGGCGAGGTCCGTCCGCAGGACGGCCAGGGGCCGGTCGAGCAGGTGCCCTGTGAGGTAGAAGGACTCGTAGGGATTGACTTCCCGGCTGAACGGATTCAGGAAGAGCCGGGTGTACTCGTCGCCAGCCGCCTCCCCCAGACCCGGCCCCGGGGTCGCCGCCAGGAACGCGGCAATGTCCCTCCAGCCGGCTCCCAGCAGGGGGTGGAGCCCGTCGGCGGCCCGGGCCCGGTCCTCGATGCCGCGCCCCAGGGCGGCCAGGAGATCCTGGCTGGGCTCACGCCACAGCAGGGAAACGAACAGGCGGTAGTAGTCGCGCCGGAAGGTCAGGAGGTCCCGGTCGCCGATCACTCCCCGCCCCGTTCCAGGATGTCGGTGGCCTGGCGGGCGAGGCGCCCGAACGACTCGTCGAGGAACGCCGTGAACCCGGGGTCCAGGTCC
>JBBIOF010000122.1:0-6970 GCA_037443505.1 Candidatus Rokuibacteriota bacterium | reverse complement strand
GGGGGGCGGCGTGCCGGGGGTTGTCCACTACCACCTTGGTGTCGGGCGCCGGGCCGCTCTCCTGGACGCGGCGCCGGACGGCCGGCGGCGCCACGACCTCGGTCGTGATCAGGAGCCCGCGGATGCCGGCGGCCGCCATCACCTCGGCCTCGCCCAGCTTGGCCACCGCCACGCCCGGCGCCCCCGCCGCCACCTGGCGGCGCGCGATCTCCGGGCAGCGGTGGGTCTTGGCGTGGGGCCGGAGCTGCTTGCCGGCCCGCCGGACGTGGGCGGCCATGCGCTCCAGGTTCCGCTCGAACCGGTCGAGATCGAGCAGCAGCGCGGGCGTCGGGATCTCGTCGCGGGTCATCGCGGTCAGCGCCCTCGCTCCCGGAGCCTCTGGAGCGACTTCCTGAACTTCTCGCACGGATCCTCGTCGTCCAGCCGGGCCGTGAACCAGACGTAGTCGTAGGGCAGGCGGCCCCCGAAGCGGGCGGCGTAGGCCTCGGGCTCGCGCCGGTCCTCCTCCACCTCGAGGAACGCCACGCTGGCCACGTCGGCGCCCGGAGCGAGCCGGGCCAGGAAGGCGGGCACCGCCCAGTCCTTCCGGGCGTGGCCGGCGCCCGCGATCAGGACGCCGCCCCGGCCGTCCGCTGCGGCCGCCAGGCGGTCGGCCATGTGGGCGTCCCGCGCGCGCTGCACGGCAATCATGCGGTCCAGCGCCGCCTCGGGCGCATAGCCGCAGTGCGACTCGCGGATGTCCGCGGCCATGGCGTCGCGCGTCTCCGGGTCGAGCGGCCGGTCGAGGCCCACCCGCCGGACCAGCACGGGCTCGAGCGCCTCGAGCCCCTGCCCCCTCATCGCCTCCAGCGTCCGCCGGGGCAGGTTGGTGGCGATGATGGGCAGGCCCTCCGCCAGCGCCGCCTCGGCGATGGGCTGGTAGAGCTTCCAGTCCGGCCACCCCGTCTTCCCCCACTCCACGGCATCGCCGAGGCCGGCGGCGTCGCCGGGGGCGCGGGCCAGGTGCTGGGCGAGGGCGGGCGCCTGGTCCAGCGTGAGCATCTCGAAGCCCACCACGGGGCGCCGGGCCGCGGCGGCCAGCTCCCGGACGACGAGCGCCTGAAGGCGGTGGTGCTCGGGGTTGTCGTGCTTCTCGCCCAGGACCACGAACCTCGCCCGCGCCAGCCGGTCCAGGAGCGCCGGCCGGTCGATGAACCGGCGGCCAGCCACGTCCCAGATGCGGCCGGCGAGCGGGTGATCCCTGCCGCCGGCGCCCCCCGGGACGGGTCCGGCGGCCGACGCGCACCCGGCGGCGAGCAGGAGGAGCGCGGCGAGCAAGGGGCGGGACGCGCGGGCGCGGCGGCTCACGTCCAGAGGATAACAGCGTTGATTTGCGGGCGCCCGCGCGCGATAGTCGGGGTGATGCCGGGACGAGCCTTTCTCCAGATCCCCGGCCCCACGCCCGTCCCCGACCGGATCGTGCGGGCCATGTCGCAGCCCATCATCGACCACCGGGGCCCGCGCTTCGAGGAGCTGGTGCGCGAGTGCCTGGCGGGCCTCCGGGAGGTCTTCCAGACCACCCGGGGCCAGGTGGTCCTGTATCCCGGCTCGGGCACGGGGGCCTGGGAGGCGACCATCGTCAACACGCTCTCGCCGGGCGACCGGGTGCTCGCGTGCGTCAACGGCTTCTTCTCGGCGGGCTTCTCCCGCACGGCCGCGAGCTTCGGCGTGGAGTGCGAGTCCCTCACGGTGCCCTACGGCGCCGGCGTCCCGGCGGACGAGGTGGAGCGGCGCCTGCGCGCCGACGGCGCCCACGAGATCCGGGCGGTCCTGGTCGTCCACAACGAGACCTCCACGGGGGTCACCTCCGACGTGGCCGCCGTGCGGGCGGCCATGGACCGCGCCCGCCACCCGGCCCTGCTGCTGGTGGACACCGTCTCGTCGCTGGCATCCATCGACTTCCGCATGGACGACTGGCGCGTGGACGTGTGCCTGACCGGGCCCCAGAAGGGGCTCATGCTGCCGCCCGGCATGGCCATCCTCTGCGTCAGCGACCGGGCGCTGGCCGCCAGCGAGAAGGCCCGGTGCCCGCGCTCGTTCTGGGACTGGCGGCCGGTGATCGAGCGCAACCGGCGCGGGCAGTTCCCCTACACGCCGGCCACCGCGCTGCTCTTCGGGCTCCGGGAGGCGCTAGCGATGCTCAGGGAGGAGGGGCTCGCCCACGTCTTCGCGCGCCACGCGCGGCTGGCCGAGGCGTGCCGCCGCGCCGTCCGCGGCTGGGGACTGGAGATCCTCTGCCGCAACCCCGCGGAGTACTCGAACACCCTGACCGCGGTGGTGATGCCGGACGGGTTCGACTCCGACGCCTTCGTGGCTGACGCCTACCGGCGCTACGAGCTGTCGCTGGGCATCGGGCTGGGCGACGTCAAGGGCAAGGTCTTCCGGATCGGCCACCTGGGCAGCATCAACGAGCTCGAGCTGCTGGGCGCCCTGGCCGGGGTGGAGCTGGCCCTCAAGGCCTTCGGCGTCCCCGTGAAGCTCGGCTCGGGCGTGGCCGCCGCCCAGGAGTTCCTCGCCGGCTGACCCGGCGGCCTCAGCTGGCGCTCGGCCGATCGGGGAGCTCGTCCACGTCGTCCCGGCCCCGGGGGTAGTGCTCGGCCAGGACCCGGCCGACCTCGGCCACCGCGCTCACGACCGCCTCCGCGGCCCGCCCCGCGCGGAGCGCCTCCACCATCAGGTCGCGCACCCCGGCCCAGTAGGCGTCCCCGACGCGCGCGTGCACCCCCTGGTCGCCCACGATCGCGAGCTTCCGGTCCTCCAGCGCGAGGTAGATCAGGACGCCGTTGCGCAGGGCGGTGCGCTCCATGCCGAGCGCCGAGAACACCTGGCGAGCCCGGGCCAGGGCATCGCCCGGCTCCCGGGGCACCCGGCGCTCGAGGTGGACACGGATCTCGCCCGACGTCCGGGACTCCGCCCGCCGGATCGCCTCGGTCATGGCATCGAGGTCGGCCTCGCTGAACACCCGCTTCACCCAGCCCGGATGCCGTGGCATCACCAGTCTCCGCTGGCGCCGCCGCCCCCGAACTCGCCGCCGCCTCCCGAGAAGCCACCTCCGCCGCCGGAGCCTCCCCAGCCCCCGCTGTGCCAGACGGGAGGGGGTGGCAGGTACCACCCGTTGGGCCCCGCCGTGTAGACGCGGCGCCCGCGGCGGAGGTGCCGGGCCGTGCCGTGGGCGGTGAGCGCCAGCGCCACCAGCACCACGACCACCAGGCCCAGCGCCACCCAGGGCATCCAGGCCGTCGCCACCGGGGCGGCGGGGCGACGCCCGACCTCCCCCTCGCCGCGGATCCGGGCGAACACGGCGTCGGCCGCGCCCTCCAGGCCCGCGGCCCACCGGCGCTCCCGGAACGCGGGCGCGATGACCTCGCGGATGATCCGCCCGGCCGCGGCGTCTGGAACGGCGCCCTCCAGGCCGTAGCCCACCTCGATCCGCACCCGGCGGTCGCGGACGAACACCAGGATGATCACGCCGTCGTCCAGGTCCTTGCGACCGATGCGCCATCGCTGGGCGAGGCGGACGGAGAAGTCCTCCAGGTCCTCGCCCTCGAGCGAGGGGAACACGGCGACCACCACCTGGGCGCCGGTGGCCCGCTCGCCCTCGGCCAGGCGCGCCTCCAGCCGCGCGCGCTCGGCCCCGGTCAGCAGGCCCGCGTAGTCGTTGACCCTGGCGGTCGGGGCGGGCGGAACGACGAGGACGAGGGTGAGGACCGCGGCGAGGAGCAGACTAGAACTTCACTCGCGGCGGCGTGGCGGCGTCGGGGGTCGCCTCGAAGAAGGTCTTGGGCTGGAAGCCCGCCAGCCGGGCCACCACGCTGCCCGGGAAGACCCTGAGCCGCGTGTTGTACTCGCGCACCGACTCGTTGAAGCGCCGCCGCTCCACGGCGATGCGGTTCTCCGTGCCCTCGAGCTGCGTCTGGAGCGCGAGGAAGTTCTGGTTGGACCTGAGCTCCGGGTAGCGCTCGACCACCACCAGCAGCCGGCTCAGCGCCCCGCCCAGCTCCCGCTGCGCCGCCTGGAACCGCTCCATCGCGCGGGGGTCCGCGAGCGCCTCCGGCGTGAGCTGGACGCCGGTCGCCCGGGCGCGGGCGCGGGTGACCTCCTCCAGGACCGTCCGCTCCTGCGCGGCGAAGCCCTTCACGGTCTCCACGAGGTTGGGGATCAGGTCGGCCCGGCGCTGGTAGACGTTCTGCACCTGCGCCCACTTCTCGTTGACGTCCTGCTCGAGCCGGACGAGCTGGTTGTTGACCGTGACGGCCCAGCCGCCGGCGAGGACCAGGATCCCGACCACCACCAGCGCGATCAGGAGTCCCCGGGCCATCGTCTGGAATTATACGCCGTCCCGGCGTAGACTCTCGCGCGATGCTCGAGCCCCTGCCCGCCTGCCGCGTCAAGGCCCGCAACACGTCGGCCGGCGGCGAGAACAGGATCCACGACGACTCCGTGGCGCGGCGGTACGGCTTCCCGGGCGGCCTCGTCCCCGGCGTCACCCTCTATGCCTACCTGACCCGGCCGCTGGTGGCCGCGCTGGGCCGGGCGTGGCTGGAGCGCGGCACCGCCGACGTCCGCTTCGTCAGGCCCGTGGTCGAGGGCGAGGAGGTGGCGGTGTCGGGGGCCGTCACCGAGCGGACGGAGCGCGGGGTCGTGGCCAGCGTCAGCGCCGTCACGTCCGCCGGGGAGTCGGCGGTCCTCTCCGCCACGCTGCCGGCAGGCCTGCCGACGCCGGTGAACGCGGCGCTCTACCCGGCGGCGCCCCTGCCGGCGGAGCGGCCGCCCGCCAGCCGCGAGCTGCTGGCCTCGCTGGAGGCGCTGGGAACGGTGGAGACGCTCTACGACGACGCGCGCGCCGCGGCCTATCTGGACGGCGTGGAGGACCCCCTCCCGCTCTACCGCGGGCCCGACGGCTGGGTGCACCCGGCCTTCTTCCTCGACCAGGCCAACCGCGCGGTGGACCGCAACGTGCGCGTGGGCCCGTGGATCCACGTCGCCAGCCGGGTGCGGCACCTGGGCGGCGCGCGGGTCGGCGAGGTCCTCCGGACGCGGGGCCGCGTCCGCTCGCTCTGGGAGAGGAAGGGCCGGGAGTACCTGGAGCTCGACCTGCTGGTCCTCGCCGGGCCCCGGGCCCGGCCGGCGGCCCACGTCCTCCACACCGCGATCTACCGGCTGCCGGCGCCGGCCTGAGCGGACCGGCGGATTGATTCCCCGCGACGGCGT
The DNA here is from genome assembly GCA_037443505.1 of Candidatus Rokuibacteriota bacterium. Taxonomy (GTDB): domain Bacteria; phylum Methylomirabilota; class Methylomirabilia; order Rokubacteriales; family CSP1-6; genus JBBIOF01. The sequence goes on along the minus strand of JBBIOF010000122.1, from coordinate 1,720 downwards.
GCTAGAGTCGGTCGGGGCGCGACCGGACGACGCGCGTCGCGGCCCCGGAGGAACGGACCGGTGGACCTGACCTACTCGCCCGAGGACCTCGCGTTCCGCGACGCCACCCGCCGCTGGTTCCAGGCGAACACCCCCACCCGGGAGCTCAGGACGCTCGAGGAGCGCCGCGCCTGGCACCGCAAGCTCTGGGAGGCCGGCTACGTGGGCATGGGCTGGCCGGTGGAGTACGGCGGCCGGGGCGCCACGCCGCTCCAGCAGGCCATCGTGGCCGACGAGATGGCCCGCGTGAACGCGCCGCCCACCATCAACGCCCTCGGCATCGCCATCGTGGGGCCCACCATCATCGCGCACGGCACCGAGGAGCAGAAGCGGCGGTACCTCAAGAAGATCCTGGCCGCCGAGGAGCTCTGGTGCCAGCTCTACTCCGAGCCCAACGCCGGCTCCGACCTGGCCAGCCTGCGCACGCGGGCCGAGGACCGGGGCGATCACTTCGAGGTGACGGGCCAGAAGATCTGGACCAGCCAGGGCACGATCGCCGACCGCGGGCTGCTCCTGGCCCGCACCGATCCCGCGGCCCCCAAGCACCGGGGCATCTCCTGCTTCCTCATCGACATGCGCCAGCCCGGCGTCGAGGTGCGGCCGCTCCGACAGATCACGGGCAGCTCGGAGTTCTCCGAGGTGTTCCTCAACGGCGCCCGGGTGGACCGCGCGGACCTGGTGGGCCGGCTCAACCAGGGGTGGGAGATCGCCCAGACCACGCTCGCCTACGAGCGGGGCGGCAACGCGCTGGCCCGCGTCACCCGCTACGCCGCCGCCTTCCACCGGCTGCTGGCGGCCGCGCGCACGCTCCGGCGCGGCGGCCGGCCCCTGGTCGAGGACCCCCTGGTGCGGAGCAAGCTGGGGCGCCTCTTCGCCGAGCTGGAGGTGCAGCGGTACTGCGCGCTGCGCGTGCTGTCCCGGCTGGAGAAGGGCGAGTCGCCGGGTCCCTTCGCGTCCGTCACCAAGCTCTCCTACAGCGAGTTCGAGAAGCGCTACTTCGAGGTGGCGCTGGAGATCCTGGGCCCCTGGGGGCAGGTGAGCGCCGGGCCCCTGCCCGAGGGGCTCGACCTCCACGTGGCCTCCTCCTCCGGGCACGGCGAGGACTGGGCCTACGCGTACCTGTGGGCGCGCGCGGGCACCATCTACGCCGGCTCGTCGGAGATCCAGAAGAACGTCGTCGCGGACCGCGTGCTGGGCCTGCCGAAGGACGCGCGGGCCGACCGGGCGAGGGCGTGATGGACTTCGCGTTCAGCTCCGACCAGCAGCTGCTCAGGAACGCCGCCCGCGCCTTCCTCGACGAGCGCTGCACCCCGGCCGCGGTGCGCGCGCTCTGGGAGGATCCCCGGGGCGAGAGCGAGGCGCTGTGGAAGGACATCGCCCAGCTCGGGTGGCTGGGCCTCTCCCTGCCCGAGGCCTACGGCGGCAGCGGGCTGGGGCTGGTGGAGACGGCCATCGTGCTGGAGGAGATGGGACGGGCCGCCTATCCGGGCCCGTACCTGCCCACCGTCCTGGCCGCCGCCCTCCTCGAGGAGGCAGGGACCGCCGCCCAGAAGGGCCGCTGGCTGCCCGCCATCGCCACCGGCGGCGCGCGCGCCGCCGTGGCGCTGGCCGACGGCCACGGGGAGTGGGAGCCGTCCGCCGTGGCGACGCGCGCGGAGCGGACCACGTCGGGCTGGACGCT